>CABUKD010000009.1 GCA_902492105.1 uncultured Clostridium sp. | reverse complement strand
TATGCCCTTTTTCTATTATTTTGGTTTTATTTTTATAAATTTTTCTTTCAAACTACTTCTCCAAAAAATAATTTCCAATTACTAAAAAATCAAGTCCAGATGAATAAAAGTTTCCTAATGCTTCTACTGGATTTTCTACAATAGGTTTTCCACGAAAATTCAATGAAGTATTAATAATAACAGGTATTTCTGTTAATTTTTCAAATTCATCTAAAATCCCATAAACAAATGGATTTGACTTTGATGTCATTGTTTGAACACGTGAAGTATAATCCACATGTGTAACAGCAGGTATTTTATCTCTAGCATCTTGTTTTACTGTACAGGTAAACAACATATATTGATTTTTTTCTCCAACAAAGAAGTCATCAAATCGTTCTTCCTTTACAATAGGTGCAATTGGTCTAAACATTTCTCTTCCTTTTATGTGATTAATTCTTTCAAGCATATCGCTATTTTCTGGACTTGCAATTACACTTCTATTTCCAAGTGCACGAGGTCCAGCTTCCATTCTTCCTCTAAATATTCCTCCTACTTTACCTTCTGCTATTTTAGATGCAATTAACTTAGTCAACTCTTTGTCTGACACGTAATTATAATTTAATTTTGCAGATTTAATCTGTTTTTCTATAAAATCATTTGAATATTCTGTTCCAAGATACATATTATCAAATTGGACTTGAGTCTTTCCTGTATATTTATGCCATGCAAGTGCTGCTGCTCCCATAGAAGTTCCTGCATCACTAGATGCTGGTTGAACAAATATTTTATCAAAAATTCCTGCATCATGAATTTTTCCATTAGCTACACAATTTAATGATACTCCTCCAGCCATACAAAGTTTTTTAAGCCCCGTTTTATTGCTATAATAAGTAAATAAATTGATAAGTATCTCCTCTAAAATACTTTGTAATGTCTTGGCAATGTTTTTATGTCTTTGAGTAATTTCTTCACCTTTTTTACGAGCTGGTCCTAAAAATGCTTTTAAATTAAACATATTCTTTTCATTTAGTTTATAGTGTCCTCTTGCATCAAAAGTAATTATATTTTCAAATTCTTTTCTATAAGTATCTTCTCCATAAGAAGCAAGTCCCATTACCTTGAACTCATCTTGAAAAGTATTAAAACCAAGATGTTTCGTTACTACTGAATAGAAAATTCCTAAAGAATCTGGTATATCAAAAGAAACTATCTTTTTTAATCCTTTGTTTGTTCCTATATATAGTGAAGTACAACTTTTTTCTCCACAACAATCAGCCACAAATACGAGGCTTTCATCAAAACCAGAATAACAGTATGCTGAAGCTGCATGTGATAAATGATGGTCAAAAGATAAAATTGGTATTTTTTGCAATTCATATGAAGTCAATCTATCTGACATATATTGAAACATCTCATAGTCGCTAGATAAAATACGTTTTGTATGAAAAAGTGCTCTAAGAGCATAGTAATCATCATAATATGACCAACGCTTAGAAAACATTCCCTTAAAATGCTCCCATTTATCATAGGAAAGTGCAATGGCATCTACATCACTTATTTTAATATTTAAATACTCAAGTGCTGCGTACATTGATTTATACGGAAATTGTACTGTAAAAGGACTATAACGCTTGCCTCCTTTGATACCGCTAAATCTTTCTTCTTCCGCAGAAAAAAGTAGTTTTCCATTCTTAATTATAGATACTGATGTATGCTCAAAGAAGAAATTAATTCCCATAATTATCATATTATCACTTCTCCCTCATTATTTTACATAAAATTTCAGATATTTCTATTACGCCATTTTCATTAAAGTTTTGAACTTGATTCTCTATAAAATCATCTTTTAATTTTTTTAATACATATTGTTTAAATTTAGTCATATAATTTTCATCAGTAGAAAGATTTTTAATTTGTTCATATATATATTTCACCGTTTCTTCCTCTGTTCTGTCTTTAAAGCTTTTTAGGTGCTTCAAACTTAAATTAGTATAGTTCCATTCTAATATTTTTACATTTTTACATATTTTTTCAGCAATTAATATATTATAAAATTGACTTAAATTTTGTGGTGGAATAATTATTGTTTTTATATCCATTCCACAAGTCTCATATATTGTTGTTAATCCTGGTGAAGTAATAAAAAGCTCTGCACTAGACACAAGTTTTAGAAAATCTTCATGAGTATAAGTAGCACATGGAAGTTTTGGGAACAATTTTTTTGTCAATTTTACAACATTTTTTCCACCTGTGATATGAATATTTTTATTAGGTAAAGCTGAAAGCAAGGCTTTCATTACTATTTCAAAATATTCCTTTCCTTCTCCAAAAGGTGAATGAAGTCCTCCAAAATTTATAACAATACCTCCATTTGTTTGTTTTGACACTTTTCCTAAAGTAATAGGGTTAACCCATACAAAATTTTTTATTGGTTCTAGGGCTGGATTCATAGAATAACCTGGATATTTTTGTGCACAATAATAATCTACTTCATATGGAATAAGATCTGCTTTTGTCCACATAAAAGGAAGACTGTCTATATAAATCACTTTTAGCCCTATTTTTTTCAAAAATAGGGCTAAATCTTGATCTAGAACATCAATAGCATATTTAATATCATATTTTTTTATAAAACTTTCGAGGATTTTTTCATCTTTCGACCAACAAGTATCTATAAATGGATTTTTCTTATAAATAGATAAATCTAATTCATCTCCACAAGCATACCATTCATATTGGTTATTATAATTAACAATTGAACAAAGTTTGCCACTAGGTCCAAGCCCAAATCCAACTGCACAAGCTAATACTTTCATAACATCACCTAAAAATTAAAAATATTTTCCTCAATTTTCTCTGGGAAGTCTGCACAATAAGCATTCAACGGTTCACATCCTTCACAATATTCATGTCCGTGTTCAAAATACCATTCTTTTTCTTCTTGTTTAGTACAAAAAGACAATTTTCGATGAGGAATACAATTACATGGATAAAAGTGGTTTGTAAACGGATCATAAAAAGCTACCATATGTGTAATATGACATTTTCCTTTCGGTCTAATATAATTTTTTCCTTTCCAAAATTCTTCAATGTGACCTGCCCAATTTGCTGAATATCCCATCAATTGTATTTTACAATCTTCTATAGTTTTTTGAAAATTAATGTATTCTCGTTTAAAATCTTCTAGCGTTATTTTATCAGACCACTTATGATTATCTAATTTAATTGGAATAATAGACCATTGTTCTACATTATGTTTATCTAGCCATTTAGCAATATTAGCAATATCCGATAAATTTTCTTCACTCACAACAGTATTTACTCGTGTATGTAACAAAGGATACTCATTTTCAATACGTTCTAATACCATATCAATTTTTCTCCATAGACCTTTGGTTCCTCTTAATGTATCATGCAATTCAGATGTGCTACCATCAACGCTAATAACAATCTGGTCTAAACCATTTTTTACTAATATATCTAGCTTTTCATCTAGAATTAGTCCATTAGTTATAATCGAAGTTTTTATACCTCTTGAATGACATTCTTTAATATATTCCGGTAATTTTTTACAAAGAAGTGGTTCTCCTCCAGTAAATCTAATCATTTCAACAGTTTTTGACATATTCAATATATTTTCAAACTGTTCTTCTGTAATCTCGCTCTTACTATTTTTCCAAAAATCACACATAAAACAGTGAGCATTACAATATTGATTTGTTCGAAGATATAAAACTTTTATATCGTTCACTTTATTTTCCATCCCCATCCATTAACTTTTTATAATATTCCAATGCCTTTTTTATATCTGGCAAGGAATTTTTTTCTTCATTTTCATAAAAAATCACTTTCCCTGGCGTAATCTTATTAATATTATAAACCAATGGTGTATAAGTTTGATTCTTATTTAATACAAGTATCACTGGTTTTTGCATAGCACTCATCCAACCAAGTTCTACTGCAACTCCCATAGAATCATCTGGAATAGCAATGACAAGATTTGCACTTTTTGCTTCATCTAAATCCATAGAACAAGAATAATATTGAAGTGGTTTAGCTCCATAATCTTCTCTTTTTAAAGCAAGAAACACCTTTGAAGCATACTCAGAACATAAAACGTACAAATCTTCTGTAAATTGTCGAAAATCATTGTTTATAAAATCTGTTTCATTTATAAATTTAATAAAAGGACATGCTATAAATATTTTATTCATGTAACCTCCTCTATTCTTCATTCTTTTTTTTAATCATATTATCTACATTAGTTAAAATATCTTTATTTAGCTTTCCATTATACCAAATAATTTCCACATCTGTAATATCTTTTAATCCTGAAATTAAAGGTGTATATCTTTGATTACAATCAAGAAGAAGTAAAATTTTTATTTTCATACAACTAGCCCAACCAAGTTCTACCGCTGTTCCTTTTGAATCCTCTGGAATTGCAACCACCAAATCAGTTGTTTTCATTTCTTCAAAATCAAGTTCCGTACAAGTATCTTTCATCATTTTTTTTCCATATTCTTCTCTTCGTAAAGCAAGAAAAACATTTGATGCATATTTTTGGCAAAGCTTGTATAATTCTTCAATAAAAATTTTAAAATCATTATTAATAAATTTATTTCCATCTATATTTTTTGATATTGGACATGCTATAAATATTTTTTTCATAAAACTTCCTCTAATATAATTATTTTTTTGAAAGAAAAAATTCAAGTGCTTTTTGTGCGTTAAAGCCATCTTCAAATGTAGCAATATTTTTTACATTTTCACTTGATATTGCTTTTAGCCAGGCCTCATCTTGCCTCAATATTGAATCCGTAAAATCGAAAAAATCTTCTGTTTTTTGTTCTTTTTCAAAATTATATTTATATGAAATGTTGTCTTTTTCTATTACATAAGTTGTTTCTTTTCTTGAATCATATCGAAATGTACTTTTTGTTCCTACAATTTCAATATTAAATTGAACTTCTTCTGGATTTTTTGTCCTTGATGCAGTTAACTCAAAAGGTATTCCTTTTTCTGTTTTACCTAATATTTTCGAATCATAATCCCAATCTTCTATATATTTTTTTCTTACTTTACAAGTAGATAAATTTATACTTTGATTACACAAATAAGTTATATAATCAATAAGGTGAATTCCTAAATCTGCTAAAACACCATTGTTTTTATTATGCCAATCATTTCTAAAAAGCCTTTTTATTAATATTTTTATATTGCACATTTCACCTATTTGATTTTGATTCTTTAAAATTTCTGTTATGTCAAAAAAACGGTAATTAAAACCTATTGCACAAATTTTATTATTCTTTCTGGACATTTCTAACATTTCTTTTGCTTCTGATAATTGAAGCGACATAGGTTTCTCACATAAAATATGTTTTCCTTTTTGAATTGCTTCCATTACTAAATTATAATGTGTAAAAGTTGGTGTTGCTATAATAACAGCATCTATCTTTTCATATAATTCTTCAAGAGTGTTAACAGCTTGACATTTATGCGATTTTGCAAATTCCTGTGCAGCATTTGATGTAACATCATAAATATAGTATGTAATATTCAAGTCAAGCGTTTCTATTACTTTTGAATGTAATTGACCAGCAAATCCTATACCTATAATTCCTATTTTCATATTTTCTCCTATTGGCACAATTCTATCATATACTTTTTCTTATATAACAAATTATAATATATATTTTTTCTATAATCTGATTTCTTTTACAATTCTTTCATTAATTCAATTTCAGTTCCATTAGAAAGAATAAACCAATTGTTACCACGTGAATCTAATTTACATCCATTTGATAAAGCTATTTTAATAGTTTCTTCGATATTTTTTGTTTCCAATGCAATGTGATCTACATTTGTCCCATACTCTAAAGAACTAACTTCTTTCAATTGAATTCCTTCATTGAACCAAAGTTGTCTTGTTGGCGCTTCTCCCACTTCTCTTTGTATAGTCATTCCTAATTTTGCAAAAAGTTCTTTATAATCCTCATAATCTATTGTTGCAATAGCAACATGGTGAAGTTTACACATATTTTTCTTACTCCTATTTGTATCATTTTTTGATAATAGTATAATTTTCAAAGTATCAAGTTACCATAATTATACAATTTTTTTTAGTATTTTGTCAATATATCATCAATTTGTAAACTTATTGAACTATTTAGTTATTCTTCTTTTTTATTTTATCTTCCTATAGAATAATATTCTATTTTATTTCTTTTCATTTCGCTTGTATCATATATATTTCTTCCATCATAAATAATAGGATCTTTCATTAATTCTTTATATTTGCTAATTCTGAACTCCTTTATTTGTTTCCATTCAGTAAATATAAAACACACATTAGCATCTTTAATTGCTTCTTCTATACTGGTTGCATAATGTATTTTTGTAGAATATTGTCTTTTTAGATTTTCAAGTGCTACAGGATCATATGCATAAATATTTGCACCACGTTCTAATAATAAATCTATATTTATTAAAGAAGGGGCTTCTCTTAAGTCATCTGTTTCTGCTTTAAAAGCTACACCTAAAATTGCTACTTTTATCCTTGTGAAAGTTTTTAATCTTTCACAGGATTTTTTGTATAATTTTATCTTTTGTTCTTCATTAATTTCTATAGCAGCTTGTATCGTTCTTAATTCATAATTATTTTGTTTAGCTAGATACAATAATGCTTTTGTATCTTTTGGAAAACAACTTCCTCCATATCCTATTCCAGCTTGTAAAAAATCAGGTCCTATCCTATTATCATAACTCATACCATTTGCTACTTCATTTATATCCGCTCCTACTAATTCACATAAATTTGCAATATCATTGATATAAGATATTTTCAATGCCAAAAAATTATTACAAGCATATTTAATCATTTCTGCGCTTCTTCTACTAACAGAAACAATAGGTAGATTAAATGGTTCATATATTTTTTTTAAAAGATATTCTGCTTCTTTATTATTTGTACCAATTACAATTCTCTTCGCTTTAAGCGTATCTCTTACTGCATTTCCTTGTGATAAGAATTCTGGATTACTAGCAACCTCTACTTTAACTTTATTTACTAAACTTTCTTTAATAATCGTTTCTATTTTGTCATTGGTTCCTATAGGTACAGTAGATTTTACAACAATTAAGCAATCTCTTTCAACTGTTTCCGCTATTTGCTTTGAAACAATTTCAACATAAGACAAATCAGCTATTCCTCCCTCTCCTTCTGGAGTTCCAACATCAATAAATATCACATCGGCATCTTTATAGGCCTCTTTATAATTTACAGTAAAATGTAAATTTTCTTTTCGAATGTTCTTTTTAAGCAATTCTTCTAATCCTTCTTCGTAAATTGTTGATATTCCATTTGATAACTTTTTTATTTTTTCTTCATCAACATCTACACATGTAACATTATATCCTTTCTCTGCAAAACACACTCCAGAAACTAATCCAACATAACCTGTTCCACTAATTACTATTTTTATATTTTTCATCACTTTCTCCTTATCTTTCTATACTATATCATAACATATTTTGAAACTAAAATCTATATGTAATTCTTTTCTTACTTATATCACTTTCATATTTTTTGTTAGATACTCTTTCCTTACTATGGTTTTTCACTAATTAGCCAAACAACATGCCTGTCGTACTAAAAGTACGGAGATATTGAATAAAATCTCCGTACTTTTATTTAAATATTTTAGTTACCATTGTTATACCTTTTCTTCGTCATTTTTTATGTTGTTTTTTTATTTTCTCTTTTTTTCTGTTTCTGGGATTTGGCTTTGCTTTCTTCTGTCTTCCTTTCTTCTTCCCCCAGATACATCTATTTCATTTTTTCTCCTATCTTCTTTGCTTTTTCTTCTATTTTCAAATAAGTTTCCTTTTCCATCTACTATCATTTTTATTTCTCCTTATTTTTAGTTTCTTTTCTTTATCTTACTTGAAGTTTGCAAAAAAATCAAGTGATTTTCATTTTTTTAAATTATTTTTATTCATAGTAATAAAGTAATAGCGACCTTTCTACTAGAAAAGTCGCTATTCATTGGTTGGGCTGGGTAGATTCGAACTACCGCATGCTAGAGTCAAAGTCGTACCTTTCATTTTATACTTACAATTATTTAAGATTACTCTTTGCTGTTTAAAGTAGCTATTTATCAGTATTTTATAGTTGCAAAATTCAAAAACATTTTAATTTCAATACTTTCGCAAAATTAAATTTTTAAACGAAATTGTTTGACATTTGTTTGACAAAATTTATCAAAGTCATAACAAAATCTTACTTATTGATATCATTATTTTAATATTAAACATTATAAAAGTCAATGATAAATAATTACCCTATTTTAATTTATTATCGCCTTATATTCGATTGTGGTGGCTAATTGAATAAGAAACAAACTAACTACTTGTAGTTTTAAAACTATAGGTAGTTTTTTATATTCAAAAGAGAAATGCAACACCTCTTAAAAAGTGTTTGGTGTGATGAGCCGATGCTATAAAGTTCATTCGCATTTGTATAAGCAGTCTAATTATAAAAAGTGCGTAAGTGAGATCTTAGAACAAAAACTCACAATAAATAAAAGAGTATTCGGTGGCAAAACTTGAAATGGATTTGTAATTGTAAAAAGTTTGGGCAAGTATGAACAAAGATATTTTTATATAGCATTAATAGAAATATCTGCAATTATAGTAGCAAAAGCTACTTACTAGACTACCTATGAAACGAGGCGAACGACCGACGGTTTCAGCTTATATAGGTGTAATAATTCTATTTTCATAAATGGGATTATTACACCTAATTCACTTTAGCTCTCTCCCTCTGGTTTCTGCTTAGTAGTTGCTAAAGTGATAGAGTCAAGAAAATTTATTTTTCTTGGCTCTACTTTCATAAAAATTGCGACATGCATTTTTTATGAAAGAACCTAAAAATGCAAATAGCAATTTTTAGGTTTGGGGTGTGGGGTTGTAAAACCCTGCCATACGGTCAAGCTTGCTTGACTAGTATGTTAGACAAATAAATTTATTCTAGTGAGAAAGGAGGCTACGAAGAATATGAGCTATGCCATTATAAGAAATGATAAATTAACAAGAGTTGATGCACAGGGGTCACACATTCACAATGATAGAAGGTCAAAAGGTCATTCTAATAAAGATATTGATCCCACAAGAACACATTTAAATTTTTACTGTAAGAAAAATGAACTAACATATATAAAAGAATTTGATAAAATGAAAAAAGAATATAATTTACAAGGTCATATTAGAAGTAATAGCATTATAATGTGTGAAATGATGATTACATCTGATAATGAGTTTTTTGATAAAATTGGAATAGAAGAAACAAAAAGATATTTCAAAGAAAGTTATAAGTTTGTATGTAATTACAAAAATCTTGGAGAGAAATATATAGTATCAGCAGCAGTACATTTAGATGAAACAACACCACATATGCACTTGGTATATACACCTGTAATTCATACAAAAGATGAAAAAGGAAATCCAATAGACAAAATCTGTGCAAGAGATTTTTGGAGAGGTAAAGATAGTTATAGAAAATTGCAAAATGCTTTTCACGAATATATAACATCAAAGGGTTTTGATTTAGAAAGAGGTCTACCAGTAGAAGAAACAGGATCAAAACATCAAAAAATAGAAGATTTAAAGAAAATAACTAATTTTGAAAATACTAAAAAAGTATTAGATAGTATAAAATTAGAGTTGCCAGAAATTCCAGATATAAATGACATTAAATTAATTAAACTTAATAGAGAAAAAGTAGAAAATGAAATTATAAGGCCAAAAGATGAACTAATACAAGAATTATATAAAGATAATTTGGCTTTGCATAAGGAATTGTCAAAACAATCAAAAATTATTGATGAGGCTGAAATGTACCAAAAAGAAAGAAATTCAATACTTGCTGACAATGAAGAATTGCACAGTACTGTAAGGCATTTAGAACATGAATATAAAAAGAAAAGCAATAATTTAGATTTTGATTATAAAAATAGAAAAAATGAACTAGAAAAAGAATTTAAAAATAAGGAATTTGATATTGAATATAAATATAAAAGTAAGATTAAGTCTTTAGAAAAAGAAAATAGCCATCTACACAAGATCATTGATAAATTTTATGAAACGGTTGAAAAATTTATAGATTGGGTTTGTCATAGATTTGGTATTGGAGAATCAAAACAATTAATTAAGGATTTTGAAAAACAAACTAATACTTTTATTGATCCAGTAAAACAATTAGAACATGAAGAATTAGAAAAAGAGTGGGATTTAGAAAGATAATCCCTTAATATATTGACCAAATTTTTATAGGAACATCTCATAATTTTTTTATACTCTTGAGATGTTCCTATATATTTATATGTATTTAATTAATTAAGTGCTTCTGCTTGACTCATATATAAATTATAATAGTTACCTCTTAATTGCATTAATTCTTTATGAGTTCCACATTCTACTATTTTCTTATCCTTAACAAATAGTATTCTATCACTATCTACTATAGTAGATAACCTATGTGCAATTGTAACTAATGTTTTATTTTTTATCATTTCCTTTGTTAGATTTTGAAGCATCTTTTCAGTTTTTATATCAATCTTACTTGTTGCTTCATCAAAGATTAGTATTTTAGGATTATTAATAATTGTTCTAATATAGCATAATACTTGTCTTTCTCCATCAGATAGATTTTTTCCATTGTTACTTAACTTCGTATTATAACCATTTTCTAGAGTCATTATCCAGTTATGTACATTTAATTTTTTGCATATTTCTATAACTTCTTCATCTGTTATATTATCTGTACCATATTTTAAATTCTTCATAATGCTTGTACTAAACAAATAATTTTCTTGTTGCATTATAGCAATTTGTTTCCTAATGCTGTTTAGTTTTAAATTTTTAATATCTTTTCCATCAATCAAAATCTTGCCACTATCAATATCATAAAATCTACCAATTAAATTAGTAATAGTAGTTTTTCCACTTCCTGTTTCTCCAACAATAGCTACCTTTTCTTGTGGTTTTACTTTGAAAGATATATTATCTAAAACTTTTCTATTATCTATATAAGAAAATGTTACATTCTTAAATTCTATTAACCCTTCTAAGTTGATATCAATTGCATTTTCTACATCTTTAATTTCTATTTCTTCATCCATTGTTTCAAATATTCTTTCTAGATATGTAATAGAATTAATAAATTCATCTAATGTTTTAAATAAATCTTCTATTGGTTGCCAAAAATTAGAAGAATAACTTCCCATAGCAACAATAACTCCTACAGATACAGTTGGATACAATACAAAAGCTCCTACAAAATAAATTGTTGCAGATACAAAGTGGGACATTATTTGAACACTACACCAACCTATATTACCAAACTTTATACACTTACAACTAGCATCTCTCCAGTCTTTACTTAATTTATTAAATATTTTTTGATTCTTTTCTTCTCTATTAAAACTTTGAGTTGTTTGCATTCCTTTTAAACTTTCCACTAGATATGCATTAAGATTAGAATTTTTGTTGTTTATTAATAATTTATAATTTCTTTTTATTCTAGCAGTTATTGCAAATATTAAGCTAAGTACTATAATTCCTATTATTGCAATTAATGTTAGTTTAACATTAGTCAAAAACATAAATACTAAAATTATAAGCATATTAAATATGTTTAAAAATGTTGTTACTAATTTATCTGTAATTAAAGTAGATACATCTTCTGCATATTCTGTTAACCTAACTAGTATTTTTCCGTGAGGCCTTGTATCATAATAATTAAACGATAAATATTGAATATGAGAAAATAAATCATTCTTTATATCTTCTACAATATTTTGATTTACTTGTGCCAATATTTTTGAATAAGCTTTTGTTAAAATAATTGATACCAATACTAATAAGAATGCTATTAATATCATAATAAATAGCTTTTCATAATTGCTACTAGGAATGACATCATCAATCACATATTGTAACATCTTAGTAATAAATAAGGTAGTAATTACTGATATACAGTTTAAAATAAATACAATAAATAATTTAGCTTTATACTTTTTTATATACTCTAATCCTCTTTTATAATTAGAAAAACTAAATGATGTGTTTTTTTCATCTTGATCATATTTATTTACTTCCATATGCATTCCTCCATACTATTTGTTTGAATATCATAAATTTCTTTATATATTCCATTTTTTTGTAATAATTCTCCATGTGAACCACATTCTGCAATCTTTCCATTACTCATAACAAAAATGGTATCTGCATTTTTTACAGAAAGAATTTTTTGGGCAATAATAATTTTGGTACATTCATATTTCATATTGTTAATATTATTGGTTACATCTAATTCTGTTTCAAAATCCAGTGCTGAAGTTATATCATCTAAAATTAAAATACTTGGTTTCTTTGCAATAGCTCTTGCCAAAGAAAGTCTTTGCTTTTCTCCTCCAGATAAACTTACCCCATTTTCTCCAATAATTGTATCAATATTATATGGCAAATTAAACACATAATCAGCTTTCACTAATTCTAAATAATTTATAATTTCTTCTTTTGTTAAATTCTCATTTCCAAAGGAAACATTATTTGCAATAGTATCTGAAAATAAAAATGGTGTTTGAGACACATAACCAATATTTTTTCTTAAAGATTCTAAAGTATAATCATATATTGGAATTCCATTAATTGTAATTTTACCATTTGAGGTTTCTACTAATCTTAATAATAATTTTCCTATAGTAGATTTTCCACTTCCAATTTCTCCAATAAAAGCATATGTTTTATTTGGCTTAAAGTTTAGATTAATGTTTTTAACAACTTGTTTATTTTCATATTTTGCAGACACATTGTCAAATGTAATATCATTCCAATTATCCAATTCTAGATTTCCTATGTTTTTAATTTTAGGTTCTGTTTCTAATAGTTTTCTCACTTTAGATACAGATACTTTAAATTGTTGCCACTCGTTTATAAATCCACTCAATTCTATAAAAGGTCTTTTTATAGTGCTTATAAAAGAATTAATAATAATAAATTCTCCTATTGTTGTATTACCTTCTATTACAAATATTCCACCAAATATAACTAATAAGAGTTGCATACAGTAAGATAAGAAAGTTACTTTATTGTTATAATCAATATTAACATTTTGAATATTCATATTTTTATTTTTTACTTTTCTATTTTTTGTTTTAAACTCATCTATTTCTTTTTGTTCAGTTCCAAAGGTTTTTACCAATCTATTTCCTTCTATATTTTCTTGTATATAGCTATTTAAATCAGATAAGCTTTCTCTTTGCTCTGTATATAAATTTTTAGAATTTTTAATATGCTTACTAGAAATAAATGCAATTATAGGTGTTGGAATTAGAATAATTAATGTTAAAATAGGATTAATATATAAACAATATATTATAGCTAAAATACTAGTTGTTAACATACTCATAGATTGTTTTATCACAAAACACACATTGTGATGAATAATATTGACATCAGTTGTCAATCGTGTATTTAACTCTCCTAGAGAATTTTCTTGATAGAATAATTGGTCTAATTCATTTAATTTTTTATAACATTCAACTTTTAATTTATGTGCTAGCTTGAATCTAACATTATCTATTATTAATATTCCAAAATAAGTTAGCATTCTTCCTATAAAATACATACTTATAGATGTAATAAACATATATGGAATACTTGAAAAATTATTTTGGTATATCCCTTTATCTATTATTTCTCCTAATAATATAACTGGAAAAACTTTTGAAATTCCCCCACCTAATACTATCATAATATTTGCAATCCAATATTTAAAATTATATTCTTTTATGAATTTTAGTACCCATCTCATTATAATTTTCTCCCTTTAAAATTATTGCTCATTTTTTTACATTTCTTTTCATATATTATCATAAAGTTTCCTATTTATCAACGAATTACCAATATTGGCCTTAAAATAGCTTAATATAACAAAAATTTCCTATGAGAAGGATTCTCATAGGAAAGTGAATAAATTACTCATGCTACTTTAATTCCCGTATTCATTACTTCCTTTACAAAAGGATTTGAAACTTTTTCATAATCTTCTGTTGTTATTGGGTGTGGCTCTATTCTAGTATCTATTTTCCAAGTCAACCCAATTAATTTTGCTCCATCTTCAATAATATCATTAAAATCACTTGAAATTATAGCTATATCAATATCACTATCTTCATTTTCTGTTCCTTTTGCATAAGAACCAAACAATATAATTGCTTCTATTTTATAGTATTGACTGATTTTTTCTATATATTTTTGTATAGATTCCATTATTCCGCTGTTAATAGACTTTTCAACCATGTTCGTACCTCCTCTATATTTTTTATTTGTTCAGATGTATATTCATCTGTGCATTTTCGATTAAATGATTCTTTGTAATCATCATATCTTGCACTTATATTGAATTGTGTAATTATTTGTAACTTTTCGACTTGCTCATCAGTTAAATCTAAATTACATTTTTCAGCAAGTGCCAATAAGTTATGAGATTTTATTGTATATGGGTTTTCTTCGTTATTTTTGGCATATAATCCTTTTAATAATTTTTCTATGACTAAATGTCCTAAAAATAAACAATAACTATTTTTCTTTCCACTATATAAATATTTCATTACATTATAATCTTCTTCACTACTATTTAACCAATATTCCATTAAATTTATATTATCCACTTATACCATCCTTTCTAAATTAATATTATTATAACATTAAAGTCAAAATTTTACTACATATTATTGATAATATTTTTACTTAGCCATATTTTATTTATTTTCCATCATCCAGTTATACAAAGTATCTTCATCTAATTGACCTTTTTTAAACAATTTAATTTTTTCTTGTGCTTCTTTTTTCCATTTATCAAAATCTTTCTTTAACTGTTTATTTTCTTTATTTCTATATACAGTCATAACTTTTTGTTGATATGTTCTTCTGTATAATAATAATGCAGGTATATTTTCCAAATTTTTCTTATATGTTTCGCTTGCTCCTTTTTCTCTACATGTTGGGCTACCATCGACATTTTCCAAATCACAATAGATTTCGTTTTGTCTAAAAGTTGGAATAAAGTATCTACCACAAATTTGACAAGTTTTAATCGGCAAGTTTTCTTGCTTTACTAACTGCTCTAATACTGCAAAACAAATACTTCTTAATTTTGTACTTGTATAAACATTATGCAATTCTAAATTAGGATCTCTATCATCAATTCTTTTTATTAAATTTTCCATCGTTTCTTGGCTATTATGATTATGTATGTTTATATAGTTATCTAAAATGATTTCAATATCTTGTGAATATGTATAGATATCATTTTTAATTGTATATGCAACAAATTTTGAATATGTATTACTTGCTCTTAATTCTTCGTTTCCATTTAAATTATAAACAAAATCAACACATCTTTTAAATTCTGCTTGTATTTCTAATAGTATTTCTAAATAGTCATTATATATATCTTCTAGTAATTTTAAAAATTCTTTATCTGATAAAGGCTCTTTTGATTCTAAATAATGTTCATCTTCTCTTATAAGTTCAAAACCATAAGCATATAGAAAAGTATTATATGCACTTTCAAAAGTTGAAAAATCAGCATTTAATAGTCTTATTAATATCATTCCTATACTTTCTGCATAATGAATATATATAGTAGATGGTTGTTTACGAATTTCTTTCTTATTATTAAATTTTATTTTAGATATATCTTTTTCTAACTCTAAATATTGTCTAGTTTCATCTTTATTCTTCTCAATTCTTTTTACTCCATATAAGTATAGTGGTGTTGAATAATATTCTTCTTTTTCCTTAATATTAAACCACATATAAAAGTCTTTTAATACTAAATGGCGAGGTAATTCTCTCATTTTTTATTCCTCCAATTAAATTTATGTAAAAAATTTCAATAAAATATTTAAAATTGTATTGACAAATGTAAAATATAATTATATAATAACAATATGAAATTGTTATGTAAGATTTTTTACAATATAATCATACAACAATTAATAACAAATGTCAATAGGCGAATTGTATTTAAAAACTTGCAAACAAAAAATTAACCTAAGGAGGATGAAAAATAATTGAATACTAAAGAACAGATTTTAGACTTATATTATAATCAACATCTAAAACAAAATGAAATTGCTAAAATAGTTGGAAAAAGCTGTCCTTATATTTCAAAAGTTGTAAAAGCTGACAATAGAAACAAACAAGAAAAGGAAACTCGTAAAAAGACAAATGCAGAAAATAGAAAAGTTTATTTACAAGAATATTTTAAAACTTATGACAGACCAAAGAAAGATGACAACAGTTATGAGCAAATGATAGCACAGCAAAAACAAGATGCAATAGAATTATCTTATACTACTAATAATATGTCAGACTATGCTTTTGCAAAATGGAACTCAAGTGCTTATCATACAAATAGCAAAGGAATTTTAGTAATAGATAAAAAATTAAAAGTTGGATCTGATGTTCCAAAATCAATAAATATGAATATCAAAGTTCCAACACAAAAATATAAAAATAGATATGTTTATAGTTATTAACAGGACTTTTATTAAGATTACTTAATAGGTCTTTTTTATTGTGAATTTTAGAGAAAGGAGGACTTACAATATGGGTACTATTAAAGAAAATTATCAAATGATGTTTACTTCATATCCAGATTTAGTAGATATCAAACAATTAAAAGAAATGCTTGGTATTGGTATTACACTTGCATACAGATTAGTAAAAAATAATACCATTCAAGCCTTAAAAGTTGGTAGAGAATATAAAATACCAAAAAGAAATGTTATCGCCTATTTAACAAATCAAAATGAAATATAACTAGATTTTAATTTACTTTCATGGTATTATAGTTATGATATCAATAAGTAGGTTAATTTTAGTTGTTATGAAAAGAAAGGAGTATTTATGAATATAACAGCAAACCTATTTATACAACATGGTTTATACTATGTTATTTTAAGTTACAGAGATAGTAACAACAAAAGAAAACAAAAATGGATTCCTACAGGAATTACAGAAAAAGGGAATAACAAAAGACTAGCAAATCAAAAGTTAGACGAAATTAAACAAAATTATAAAGACTATTTACCAACAGAATCTACTTTTGAAACTGATGAGGCAGAAAAATATTTTGAAGTATATCTGAATGAGTGGCTAGAATCATATAAGCATAGAATTGAAGAAAATACCTATAATTCTTATAAGACTGTAGTTACCAAAACAACAGAGTTTTTTAAACGGAAAAAATATTAAATTGAAAGATTTAAAACCTGTTCATATACAAAAATTCTATGACTCTTTATATGCAAAAGGATTAAATGGAAATTCTATATTACATTATCATGCCAATATAAGAAAAGCTTTAGATACTGCAATGAAACTGGATATTATTCCTACTAATCCTGCTGATAAAATTGAAAGACCAAAGAAAAATCAATTTATTGGCGACCACTATACTTTAGAAGAATTACAATTACTTTTTGAAAAATCTAAAAATGATCCATTAGAATTAGTAATACTAATCGCAAGTTTTTATGGATTAAGAAGAAGTGAAGTTTTAGGTTTAAAATGGTCTGCTTTTGACTTTACTAACAATACAATAGTAATTAAACACAAAGTCATTGAGGCTATTGTAGATGATAAACGAACATTGCTCTTAAAAGATAAAACTAAAAACAAATCAAGTTATAGGTCTTTACCTTTAATTCCAGAAATTAAAGAGGCTTTACTTGAACACAAGAAGAAAATTGAAAACAATAAAAAATTATGTGGAAATAGTTATATAAAAGAATATAAAGATTATATTTTTGTAGATAGTGTTGGCAAAATATTTAGACCAGAGTATATAACTGACCATTTTTCATTACTACTAAAAAAGCAGAATTTAAGACATATTCGTTTTCACGATTTAAGACATTCCTGTGCTAGTTTATTATTAGCAAAAAATGTTCCTATGAAAGCAATACAAGAGTGGCTAGGTCATTCTACCTATTCTACTACTGCTAATTTATATACACATTTAGAAAGTAACACAAAAAATATTTCTGCAAATGTTTTATCAGAAGCAATTACTCTTTGATAAAATAAAAAAATTATCATATTTAAACCCACTCTCGAAAATAAGTTTATATAGATAATTCTTTTAAATTGGCTGGGCTGGCTAGATTCGAACTAGCGCATGTATGAGTCAAAGTCATATGCCTTACCACTTGGCTACAGCCCAATGTTTAATATTAAATTTAAAAATTTGTTTTATGATGAGTTTGTTTGACATTCTGTTTGACATTGGCAAATTTCAAAAATAGTATATCATTCAAACTCTATATATGTCAAGTTTTTGCGAGTTTGGAATAACTTTAAACCGTTAAAGAGTCAAAGTCTAGTGCCTTACCGCTTGGCTACAGCCCAATATATTTTTACAATTATATTATGGGGTGGAAGATGGGACTCGAACCCACGGTCTCCAGTGCCACAAACTGGCGCGTTAACCAACTACGCTACATCCACCATCACATATTACGCTTGCACGCATATATAATTGTACAACATAATGTTGTTATTTGTCAACAGTTATCTTCTATTTTTTTCAGATTATCTATTTTTATTTTGAATTTTAATTTTTCTGATTGTTAACATTTTTCTCATTTTTATTCTTCTGCTGCCCAAATGACTAACCTATTTTTTGTATCATCTGTACAAGTAGTTAAAGAAACTTCTCTCTTTCCTTTTGTATCTCTAGTTGCATAACTAAAGTCATTAGCATTTGTGGTGTATTTATGGTATATTACATAAGTTACCTTATTTCCTTGCATATCTGTTAAATAAATTTTGTCACCTTCTGTTAATTTCTTATTGTTAGAAAAGAAAGTTCCATTTCTAAAGTTATGTCCTGCTAAAACAGTATTTCCTACTTGATTAATACCTGCTCCATACATAAGCCCTATAGAAGTTTCTAATGATTTAGGAGTTACTTTATCTAATATTACATAGCTTACATCTGTTTTAGGAATTTCTATTTTTCCTACCACCTTGTATCCCTTATAGGTAAGTCCTGTATTAGAGCTTCCTTCTCCACCACCTGTTGTATTTTGTACTGTATTTTCTATATTTACATTTGGTTCTACTACTTCAGTATTGTTTTCCGTATTGGTTTGCTCACTATTTGATAAAATATTATTAATATATCCATCAAATTCGCCAATTCCGTTTTCTGCATCTGCCCCTGTAATATAGGTTTTATACCAATCGATTCCTATAAAAATTAGTAAACCCACTATTACTATAATTGCAAGGACTAAAATAACTGTTAATACTTTACTATATTTACTGTTTGGCATTTGTATTTCCCCCTATAAACTTTTATCTTACAATTACTATTATATCATATCTTTGCAAGATAATCTATAGGTTTACGAGATAATTTTTGGTCCCATATGTCTTCCAGCCAATAGGTGAAAATGAATATGCATTACTTCTTGTCCAGAGTCTGGTCCGCAATTTGCAATTAAACGAAATCCTTTTTCTTCTATCCCTAATTGTTTGGCTAGTTTTTGAACTACTTGCATTATTTTTCCCATTAAAGCACTATCTTCATCAGAAATTTCTAGCAAAGTAGCAATATGTTTTTTGGGAATAATTAAAACATGGATAGGTGCTGCTGGGTTAATATCTTTAAATGCTAAAATTTCATCATCTTCATATACTTTTTCTGAAGGAATTTCTCCTTTCACAATTTTACAAAAAACACAATCTTCCACTTTCATGAATTCCTTTCTTTTCTATTTTTCTAAAATAGCTTTAATTCTTCTTACTCCTGCTGAACTAGATTCTTCTTTTTTAATTTTAAAATGTCCCAATACTCCTGTATGAGTAACATGAGGTCCACCGCAAATTTCTTTGCTAAAATCTCCAATTGTATATACTTTTACTTTTTCTCCATATTTATTTTCGAATAAACCTGTTGCACCAGATGCTTTTGCTTCTTCTAAGCTCATCTCTTCGCAAGTAACTGGTAAATCACGTTTAATTTGTTCATTTACCAAATCTTCTACTTGTTGCAATTGTTCTTTTGTCATTTTTTCTGGATGAGTAAAGTCAAATCTTAATCTTTCTGTAGTAATGTTAGAACCACATTGTTTTGCATGATCTCCTAATACAATTTGAAGAGCTTTGTGTAAAAGGTGTGTTGCAGTATGGTAAGCTATAGTTTGCTCATTTTGTTCTGCAAGTCCTCCTTTAAATTTTAGTTCACTACCTTGTCTAGATTTTTCTTGATGTTCTTTAAAGAGTTTATCAAATTCAGATAAATCTACAGAAAATCCTTGCTCTTTTGCTAAATCTGTTGTAATTTCTGGAGGAAAACCATAAGTTTCATATAATTTAAAAATAGTATACCCATCTATTGTAGTTTTATTCTCTTGTTTTGCCTTAGCTACTACTTTTTCGAATTCTTTTTCTCCATGCGATAAAGTTTTGATAAATTTATCCTTTTCTTCTATGATGGTTTGTTTAATCATTTCTTTTTTAGTTTGTAATTCTGGATATAGTTCTTGTAAAGTATCTATGTATAAATCAATTAAGTTTCCTAGTTCCTCTAAATTAATTTGTAATTTATTTAAATGTCTAGTCATTCTTCTAATTAGTTTTCTTAATACATAACCACGGTCTATATTACTTGGTTTACCACCATCTGCAATAACCATAATACTTGCACGCAAATGTTCTGCCACAATTCTTCTACTTTCTATAGAATCTTGTTTTGCAAGTTCTTTTAGTTTTTCCATAATTGGTAAAAAGATTTCTGTATCAAATGGAGTTTCTTTTCCTTGTAATAACATGGTCATTCTCTCTAATCCAAGACCAGTATCTACATTTTGTTGTTTTAATTTAGAAATAGAACCATCTTTGGATTTGTAATATTCCATAAACACATTATTCCAGATTTCTACATATTTACCACAGCTACAAGAAGGTTGACAATCTGGTCCACAAGCTGGTTTACCTGTATCTAAATACATTTCTGTATCTGGTCCACAAGGTCCTTCTTCTCCTGCAATCCACCAGTTGTCATCTTTTCCATAAAAATAAATTCTTTCTTCTGGAATTCCTGCTTTTTTCCAAGCATTTGCTGCCACCTCATCTCTTGGTGCATCTTCGTCTCCTGCAAAGCAAGTTACAGACAATTTGTTAGGATCTATTCCAAATTCTTTGGTTAATAGCTCATAACTCATAGCTATTGCTTCTTCCTTAAAATAATCTCCTAAAGACCAATTTCCTAACATTTCAAAATAGGTTAAATGTCTGTTGTCACCAACTTCATCAATGTCATTAGTTCTTAAACATTTTTGGTAGTCTGTAAGGCGTGTGCCTTCTGGATGTTTTTCTCCTAAAAGATAAGGTACCAAAGGTTGCATGCCGGCTGTAGTAAATAATACAGATGGATCGTTTTCTGGTATTAATGGTGCACTTGGAATAATTTTGTGTCCATGTCTTTCAAAGAATTTTAAATATTTATTTCTAATTTCTATAGCTTTCATTGTTTTTTTGTTTGTACTAGGTTTACTTTTGCTATTCATACTGTTTTTTGTGTTAAGCAATTTTTTAAGTATCTAGCGCAAACTCTCCTTTCCCTTTCAACTGTATTGTTATGATATCATTTTCTTATTATTTTTTCAATATTTACGAAGTAATTTCTCCAATTAATTCCATATCATCTAATTTTATTATTTTTACATTTTGAATAGTATTTTCTAATTCTTTTTCTGTTTTTACTTTTACTACCATATAATTGGTAGTGTGTCCTTTTATATATTCTTTCTCTCTGTCTTCTAGTAAAACTACAACTGTTTTTCCTAAATATGCTTGGTTATAGGCAAGTTCATTTTTGTTAGAAAGCTCTATTAGCAAATTACTTCTTTTTTCTTTTTTGTTGCCATCTATTTGGTTTGGCATTTTTGCAGCTACTGTTCCTTTTCTTGGAGAATATTTAAAAACATGCATTTTATAGAACTTTATTTTCTTTAAAAATTCATAGGTTGTTTGAAACTCTTCTTCTGTTTCTCCTGGAAAACCTACAATAATATCTGTTGTTAAGTGTACATTAGGATATGCATTTCTTAAAAGTTGTACTCCCTTTTCGAAAATTTCAATAGTATATTTTCGGTTCATTCTTTTTAATGTTTCATTACATCCACTTTGTAAAGATAAATGGAAATGGTCACAAATTTTTGAAAGTTTGGAAAGTCTTGTTACAAATTCTTCTGTAATTAAAGTTGGTTCTAAAGAACCTAAACGAATTCTTTCAATTTCTTCTATTTTTTGAATTTCTTCTAATAAATCAATTAATCCATATTCTTGTTTCTCTTCTACTTTTTTTCCGTTCAAAATCTTTACCATAAGAAGCTAAATGAATTCCAGTAATAACTACTTCTTTAATACCTTGTTTGCTAATTGCTGTGATTTCGTGAATAACACTTTGTGGATTTCTACTTCTAATACGACCTCTAGCATAAGGTATAATACAATAGGAGCAAAATTGATTACATCCATCTTGTACTTTGATGACTGCTCTTGTTTTTTCTGTGTAGGTAACATTTCCAAAGTCTAAAAACTCTTTTTGATTGGCTACATCTGAAACCTGTAACATGCAATTTTCTTTTTTGAGCTTTTCTTCTATAAATGATTTGTTTGTTGTATTTATTTTTGCCATTTTTTTACTTTCCATTGATTTTTCTATATATCTTACAATATCATTTTTTTCATTAATACCCAATATTAAATCTATTTCCGGAATTTTTTCTAGTTCTTCTTTTGCCACTTGTGCATAACATCCTACTGCAACTAAAATAGAATTTGGTGCTATTTCTTTTACTCTTCTTAGCATCTGTCTAGATTTTTTATCTGCCATGTTTGTTACAGTGCAAGTATTAATAATATAGATATCTGCCTTTTCTTCAAAGTCTACTATTTCATATCCTGCTTGTTGTAGTTTTTGCATCATAGCATTTGTTTCGTATTGATTTACTTTACAGCCTAAAGTATAAAAAGCTACTTTTTTCATTTTTTCCCCCATTAGTTCATTATTTATTATATTTCAAAATGTTGTTTTTTCATAGTTATACATAAATATTATACCATACTTGTCAACTTTCAAATAATTTTACTCATTCCATATTCATAAGATATATTATCTGAACTAGTTACATTTTTTCTACTAACAGTTGTCAAAATTCTCCGTCCCCACTGACAAAAAATATAGTGAATTTTTGCACTTTGTAGTGCTATCAAATTCACTATATTTTTTCATTTTCTATTTATTTTTTTCTGTCAGAAAATCTTTTAATACATACCATTCATATCTTCATGGTCTTCATGTCCGCATTTGCAATCTTTTGGTTCTTTTTTATCTGTTACTAAGCTTTCTGTTGTTAAAATCATAGATGCAATAGATACTGCATTTTGAAGTGCACTTCTAGATACTTTAGTAGGGTCTACAATACCTGCTTTTTTCATATCTACATATTCTTCTGTTGCAGCATTAAATCCAACACCTACTGGACTATTTTTTACTTTTTCTAGAATAACAGATGGTTCTAATCCAGCATTTACTGCTATTTGTCTTACTGGTTCTTCTAGTGCTCTTAAAATAATTTTACCACCTATTTTTTCATCTCCATGCAAGCTTTCTACTTCTTTGCTAACAACTGGAATAATGTCAATGTAAGCTGTTCCACCACCTGCAACAATACCTTCTTCTACTGCTGCTTTTGTAGCAGATAAAGCGTCTTCAATTCTTAGTTTTCTGTCTTTCATTTCAACTTCTGTTGCAGCACCTACACCAATTACAGCAACTCCACCTGCAATTTTAGCTAAACGTTCTTGTAAGTTTTCTTTTTCGTATTCGCTCTTTTCGTCTGCAATTTGAGCTTTTAATTGGTTAACTCTTTCTTTAATTTTTTCTTTATCTCCCATACCATCTACAATAATTGTATTTTCTTTTTGTACTTTTACTTGTTTTGCTCTACCTAATTGTTCAATGGTTGTGTCTTTTAATTCTAAGCCTAAATCAGAGGTAATTACTTCTCCTCCTGTTAAAATACCAATATCTTCTAGCATTTGTTTTCTCTTGTCACCATATCCAGGAGCTTTTACAGCTACTACATTAATAACTCCTCTTAATTTATTTAAAATTAAAGTAGATAGTGCTTCTCCTTCAATATCATCACAAATAATGACTAATTTGCCAGATTGTTGCATTAAAGCTTCTAACAATGGTAAAATTTCTTGAATATTACTAATTTTCTTATCTGTAATTAAAATATATGGATTATCTACAATTGCTTCCATTTTTTCGGTATCTGTTACCATATATGGAGATACATAACCTTTATTAAATTGCATTCCTTCTACTACATTTAATTCTGTTTGAGAAGTTTTAGATTCTTCAATTGTAATAACACCATCTTTAGAAACTTTTTCCATAGCTTCTGAGATTAGTTCTCCTACTTCTGTATTATCTGCAGAAATGCTTGCTACTCTTGCAATGTCTTCTTTTCCACTAACTTGCACACTATTTTGTTTTAAAGCTTCAATTGCTTTTGAAGAAACTTTATCCATTCCTCTTTTAATTGCCATTGGGTCTCCACCAGCTGCTACGTTTTTTACACCTTCACGAATCATGTTTTGTGCTAAAACCATAGCGGTTGTAGTTCCATCTCCTGCAATATCATTGGTTTTAATAGAAACTTCTTTTACAATTTGAGCTCCCATATTTTCAAAAGGATCATCCAATTCAATTTCTTTTGCAATGGTAACACCATCATTGGTAATTAAAGGTGCTCCAAATTTTTTGTCAAGTACTACATTTCTACCTTTTGGTCCTAATGTTACTTTTACAGTGTCAGCTAATTTATTAACACCATTTAGCAAGCTTTTTCTTGCATCTTCTCCAAATTTAATTTCTTTTGCCATAATCTTCTTCCTCCTTAACTTTATCAATCATTTTATTTTTACAAATTTTATATTTTTAGCAAATAGATAATAATAATTAATTTTATTTATTATTCTTCTACTGCTAAAATATCACTGTATTTTACAATAATGTATTCTTCGTTATCATATTTTACCGTAGTTCCTGCGTATTGATTTAAAATTACTCTATCGCCTTCTTTTACACACATTTCAATTTTCTTTCCTTCGCTGTCAATTCCTGGTCCTACTTTGATTACCTCTGCAATTTGAGATTTTTCACCTGAATTTCCTGCTAAAATAATACCACTTTTTGTGGTTTCCTCTTTTTCTAACATTTTTACAATTACTCTGTCGCCTAATGGTTTTAACATAAAAATTACCTCCTTTATTTGCTTTTTTATGTATATGCTAGTTTAAAGTGTTTTATTAGTTTTTCTCATTTAAATTAGCAGTCTTTTTGTAAGACTGCTAATAATTTATACCCATTTATGATAATTGTCAAGTACTATTTTAAAATTTCACATAATTTTCACAATTCATTCTGTGAAAGAAATGTGATAATGTTTACAATTTAAGTTGCATATATTATTTATATCCCATTGTGCAATGGTAACCATAAAATCCCCCTACTTTATTATTTAATATATTTTTTTATTATATCTAATGCTTCTATATGATTTTCATAAAATTCATTTCTATCTATTAGTTTTTCTATGTCACAAATAGAAAACCACTTTACACTTTCTACTTCTTCTTTCTGTAACTCTAATTTTGATATATCTATGTCACTTTTTAAATAATAGAAATCAAAAAAAGTATTTTTTGTTTTTTCTGTATGTAAAAAACTCATCTCCTGACTATGTATTCCTATTTCTTCTTTAAGTTCTGTTATTATTCCTTGTAAACTGTTTTTCCCTGCCTTTGGATGTCCACTTAAAAATCCAAATTTTCCCCCTTTTTCCTTACTTCTTTTTTGTAACAATAATTCATTATGCTGATTTAAGATAAATAATGTTACTACTATGATATATCTGTCTTTTGGTATAATTTCTCCTTTATAATATTTTTCACCAGTTAAATTCTTATTTTTATCATATAAATCTCTTAATTCTTCCATATCTATACACTCTCTTGCAGATTATATGCTACCTTTCTAAATATAAACAATTTTATTTTAACTTTTCTGGGTTTAAAGCCTTTAATTCTTCTAATACAAGGACTCCATCTTTTCTTATAAGAACATCATCAAACCAAATTTCTCCTCCTCCATATTCTGGAGTTTGAATATTTATAATATCCCAATGAATACTAGAACGGTTTCCATTGTCACTTTCTTTTAGGCTATCTCCTGGGATTAAATGAAAACTTCCTTTTATTTTTTCATCAAATAAAGTATCTCCTATTTTATTTTTTAGTTTCATTTCTTTCTCATCATTAAAATTATAATACATAAATATAAAAAAAGAAACCATAAATTAAAAATTTATCTAATCTTTAGTTTCACAATTGTAATTTACTTTTGCAGTTAACCATTTTCACAAGCGTCTCAAATGATTATAAAATCATTTTAAATAAAAAATATTTTTGTATAATGTAACTTTTTATGGGAAAACTAATAAAATATAATTGACATTGTACTTACATTGTGTTACAATATAAATGAATTAAGATAGGAGGTGTTAAAAATGTCTAAAACTGATACCATAAATATTAGAATAGAACCAGAATTAAAAAAAGAAGTAGAAGAAACCCTTAATGATTTAGGAATGAATATAGCTGATGCTGTAACTATCTTTTTAAAACAAGTTGTATTAACCGAAAGTATTCCTTTTGATATAAAAAAGCCTAAATATAATAAAGAAACTATCGAAGCTATTAAAGAAGCATTAGAAATGATTAAAAATCCAGAAAATTATAAATCTTTTAACACTGTTGATGAATTAATGGAGGAATTAAATAGCCAAGATGAATAAATATAAAATTGAAATGACTAATAAATTTAAAAAAGATTATCAAAAAATGCGTAGCAGAAATAACTTTGATGAAAAAGCTTTTAAGACAGTAGTTGAATTGCTTGCAAATAGTGAAGTTTTACCTGAAAAGTATTGTAATCATTTATTAGAACCCAAAACAAATCGGATTATGGGAATGTCATATAAAGCCAGATTGGCTTTTAGTATATACCAAAAATGAAAATAAACTTATTTTGGTATTAACTCGTACTGGAACTCATGCAGATTTATTTTAGTCAGAAAACAAGACTATTCTAAAATCAGACTAAATTTATTTTTAGAACAGTCTTGTTTTCTAATAGTGTTAATTAAGTTATTAAATCCTAACTAGAAATACTCTGTTGTTTTGCTGCCCTTACTAAATTTATAAATAGCGGATGTGGTCTATCTGGTCTAGACTGAAATTCAGGATGGAACTGACACCCAATAAAGTATGGGTGGTCTTTGATTTCTACCATTTCTACTAAATTGCCATCTGGTGACATTCCAGAACAAATAAGTCCTTTTTTTTCTAATTCTTCTTTATATTGATTATTATATTCAAAACGATGTCTATGTCTTTCTGAAATACTATTTTTTCCATATACTTTCCTTGCTAATGTATTTTCTAATAAATGGCATGGATAAGCACCTAACCTCATAGTTCCACCTTTTTTAGAAATATGCATTTGGTCCTCCATAATATGAATCACTGGATGAGTAGTTGTTTCATCAAATTCTTCTGAATTGGCATCTGCAAGCCCAAGCACATTTCTTGCAAATTCTACTACTGCCATTTGCATACCTAGGCAAATTCCTAAAAATGGTACTTTATTTTCTCTTGCATAACGAATGGTTTCTATTTTACCTTCTATCCCTCTTGCCCCAAAACCACCCGGTACAATAATGCCTTGGTATTTTTTTAGAATCTCTTTGGCATTTTCTTTGGTTATTTTTTCTGAGTCTATTAAATCTATATGTACATTACAACCATTGGCAAATCCTCCATGTTTTACACTTTCTATCACAGACAAATAAGAGTCTTCTAGTTTTACATATTTTCCAACAATTGCAATACAAATATTTTCTTCTTTCAATTTTTTAATATCTGCTATCATATTTTCCCACTTACTATTATTAGGTTCATCTTTTAATTGTAGCTTTTTGCATACGCGACTTGCTAGTCCTTCTTTTTCTAGCATTAGTGGTACTTCATATAAAATTTCTACTGTTTTATTTTGAATAACATCTTCTTTTTTTACATTACAGAATAAAGCAATTTTTTGTTTTAGGTTTTCATCTATTTCTTGCTCTGCTCTACAAACTAAGATATCTGGTTTAATTCCAATGGATTGTAACTCTTTTACAGAATGTTGCGTTGGTTTTGATTTTAATTCATTAGAGCCATAAATATATGGAAGTAAGGTTACATGAATATAAACTATATCTTCTTCTGGTTTTTCAATCCCTATTTGGCGAATAGCTTCTAAAAAAGGAAGGCTTTCAATATCTCCTACTGTTCCCCCAATTTCTGTAATAACAATATCTACATCTGTAGTTTCAAATTTGTATACTTTTTCTTTAATAGCATTTGTAATATGAGGAATTACTTGTACTGTTTTTCCTAAATAATCTCCTCTTCTTTCTCGTTCAATTACCTCTGAATAAATTCTTCCAGTGGTAACAGAAGAGTATTTAGTCAAATTTTCGTCTGTAAAACGTTCATAATGTCCTAAATCTAAATCTGTTTCTGCTCCATCTTCTGTAACAAATACTTCTCCATGTTCATATGGGCTCATAGTTCCTGGATCTACGTTAATATAAGGGTCAAACTTTTGGTTTGCCACTTTATACCCCCTGTTTTTTAATAATCTACCTAAGGATGCTGCTGTAATTCCTTTGCCTAAACCAGATACTACTCCACCTGTTACAAAAATGTATTTCTTATTCATTTTTTTACCTCCTATTATATTTTGCTATAAACTAAAAAAAAAGATTTAAAAAACAAACCTAAAAATTCGGTTTTTTTTAAATCTACTACATTAATATTAGCACTTGTTTATTTTTTCTGTCAAGCTTTCTACTCAATATTATTTTATGTTTGTTTATTATTGTCATGTTTTGTCGAACATCTTTTGTAAAATTTTGACATTTTTATTGTTTTAAATCATATTTAACTGTATAATTAAAAGTGCCTCTGATTTTAGAGAGTATCTTTAAAATGAGGTGACAGCAATGCAAAATGACTTGCGATTAATTGTACTTATTCTTATATACTTAATTTTAAAGCTATTTGGTAAATAAGAAAGTACATAAAATATCCCACGAGAACGATTCGTGGGATATTTTTAGACTGCATGCAAAATTAGTTGCGATTAATTCAGAAAAGATAACTTTTCTTCTTGTATTTATATATTACAACAAATTTTAAAATATGTCAAGCGACTTGTAAATTTTTTCCAAGTTACAATTGCTTTTTTTTAATTGTTCTTATATAATGTCTTTATTAAAAATTTAACTATTATAAAAGGAGGACATATATATGTCAATTCATTGTAATGCAAAAAAAGAAGATATTGCTAAAACTGTATTAATTCCTGGTGATCCACTTCGTGCTAAATATATTGCCGAAAACTTTTTAGAAAATGCTAGGCTAGTAAACACGGTGCGCAATATGTTAGCATATACTGGTACTTATAAAGGAAAAGAGATTACTGTTTTTTCCTCTGGTATGGGTATGCCAAGTATGGGAATTTATTGTTATGAACTCTTTCAATTTTATGGTGTAGAAAATATGATTCGTATTGGTTCTTGTGGTAGTTATAACAAGGATTTAAAATTATTTGACACCATTTTAGTAGATAAGTCTTATACAGAAGGTAATTTTGCCTATGAATGGAAAGAAGAAGATTGCCATTTAATGAGTTCTAATGCTTTTTTAAATGACCTAATAGAACAAACCTCTAAAGAAATTGCTATGCCATATATAAAAGGAAATACTTTGTGTAATGATTGTTTTGACGGTTATCTTCCAGATATTCCTGCATTTATTAATCGTTTTCCAAAAGAGTTAAATATTATTGCTTGTGAAATGGAGGCTTTTGCTTTATTTTATATTGCTCATCAATTAGGAAAAAAGGCTTCTTGTTTACTAACCGTTGTAGATTCTTATTATACCAAACAAGAAAGTACTTCAGAAGAAAGAGAAAAATCCTTAAATAATATGATTGTGTTAGCTTTAGAAAGTGCCTTAAAAATAAAATAACTTAATTAAGAAAGAAACTGTGTGAACACAGTTTCTTTCCTATTACTTTTTAGTATTACCTATTTTGTAATAGATAGTACTTTATATTGAACCACACCTGCTGGTGCTTGAACTTCTACTATTTGGTTCTTTTTAGCACCTAAAATAGCACTTCCAATTGGTGATTCATTGGAAATTTTATTTTGTGCTAAATCTACTTCTGTTGAACCAACCAAAGTATAACTTACTTCTTCATTAAATTCAATGTCAAGTAATTTTACCGTATTTCCTACTTGCACTGTTTTGGTATCTATTTCTGATTCGTCAATAATTTTAGCATATCTTAATTTATTTTCTAATTCTGCAATTTTAGTTTCATTTTCTGCTTGGGCATTTTTTGCTTCATCATATTCAGAATTTTCAGATAAATCTCCAAAACCTAATGCAACTTTTATTCTTTCTGCTATTTCAGCTCTTTTTGTTGTTTTCAATTCATCTAATTCTTGTTCTAATTTTTCATATCCTTCTTTGGTTAGCAGTACTTCTTTTTCTTCCATTTGTCTTACCTCCTTTTGCTTTTGATAAGTTATATATAGGTGAAAAGGGTTGGTTTTTCCTATATAATAAAACGAATTGCAACAAATTATAAAAAATATAATTTGTTGCGATTAAAACCTTATATACTATACTCGATTTTCTAATTTTTGTCAATCATTTTTACAATAAATTTACTTTTTATAGTAAATTTTTCTTTGATATTTTCAAATGGAATTTTTCTTTTTACTTACATCTTATTAAAATTTTATTTTAACTTGCCAAATCTAAATATTGTTTCTTTTCTATTTTTCCTTTTGTTCCATATAATTTTACTACCTCTACTTTTTCTTTTTCTAATTGTTTTTTTACTTGCAAAAATTCTTGTTTATGATTAATAAGACTTTCACATAAAGAAGTTAAGGAACAAGTTTCTAAAAGGTGATATTTACTAAAAAAGTCCTTAAGTTCTTTACCTATATCTACTCCAATATGTCTAATTTGAATTCCGTCAAACCCAATACCCTCATATGGATTAGAATTGTTTAATGTAATTAAAATAGCTCTTCGAAAAATAGTATATTTTTTGAATTCTTTTTCTTCGAAATCAAAATTAACAATTATTCTGGCTCTTTTTAAACTTTTCTTTTTGTTATTACTTACTGTTATTACTATATTTTCTTTTTCTTCTATCGTATCAGCCATTTTTTGAAATGTAGTTATATTAGGTGTAACAATATTCACAGTTTTAAAATAATGAGTTAAATAATAGATATTATCTAAATGAATTTTACTATTTTGCTTCATACAAAGATATATGTCTTCTAATTCTATTGGTTTTTGTTGAATTTTTAAAATATATTCTATCATCTCTTTCAATAAATATGGCATTAAGCCTTTTCCATCTATAATATGAACTTGTTTTTGAAAAATATTCTCTTTTTCCAAAAAATAGCTGGATTTTTTTAGTTCTTCGGCCAAAACTAGACTCGTAATCTGGTAGTTTTTTGTCAATTTCTGCACATGTTTCATAGCTTTAGGTAGCTTTTCATCACATTTTTCGATAGAAAAAGGAAGAATTAATAAAATTCCTCCTTGAATTTGTTTTACTGTAATACTATTTATTATATATTTTAGCCATACTACCATTTCAAAAAAGAAGAAACAAATCCAATATTGTAATTTAGAAAAATAGGAATTTCTCTGTCTTAAACTTTTTAAATAATCGCTTTCATATAGCTCTTCGTTTGTAGTTTTTAGTTTTAAGTAGGCAAGCAAAAAATCACCTCATTTAATTTACTATTTAATAGCTTGTTCTACATTATATGAAAGTAATTTTAGTTTATCCCTTTTTTATTAAAAATATTTCTTCTTTTTTAAGTTCCTAACGTTTCTGCAATAATTCCCCAGATAGAATCTTTTTCCATGTCTTTTGTCCAATAAGCTGCTCCTGCTAGTTTATATTCTGTAACTAAATCTAATTTTGCTTTAAAAGAAGTTTCATCTTCTATCCACATTTTGCAAGTAACACCATTTTCTTTATATTCTACATAGTATTGCTTTAAATTTTCATCCCACTTCTTTTCTACATTACTTGGTATAACATTATCAATTTTTTTCATATTAACTGTATCTTTAGAAATAATTTTTCCATTCTTTTCTTCCCAGAATCTAGTGTAAAATGGCATTCCTAAAATTAATTTTTCTGCTGGAACCCCTTCTTGTCCTAAAAATTTAGTAATATTTGCTTCTACCCAATCACATCCTGCTGTTGTTCCGGCTTCTGTAGAAGATACGCCATATTGATCATATCCCATAAAAATAATAAAATCTGCTACTTTTCCAATGGTATATCTATCATAACACATAGACCAATTTGGTGCTCCATCAGGCGCGGTTACATCTACAGATAATACTGCTCCTATTTCATTTAAACGTGGTTCTAATTCAATTAAGAAACGAGAAAAATAATCTTTATCTGCTTCATACATATTCTCAAAGTCGATATTAATACCATCTAAATCATATTGTACAATATACTTTACAATTTGATTAATTAAAGATTCTCTTAGTTTATAATCTCTTAAAATTTCAGAAGTAGTATCATTTAAAGATTCATTAGATAGCATTGGCCAAACTTGGTAATTTTGTTTGTGTGCCCAAGCAATGTAATCTTTTCCATCTTCTCCTACATTAGTTAAAATGTTTCCCTTGCCTGCTTGTTCTAATCTAAAAAATGCTGGAGCTACCACATTTACTCCCTCTATTGTAGTACCTTTTCTATCTGGTGCAGTATAATACTGTGAAAAATATTCCCAAACTAGACTAACAGTTCCTTCTATTTTTGGTTCCGTTTCAATGGTTTCACGAATTTGATTAATAGTTCCCATTTTATTGGTTTGAATATATCCTAATGTTCCATTTTGTGTTCTAACTCTTGTCCAACCATCTGGTACTGGATATTCACTACGATTTGCAATAGTAACACTTTCCCCTTGTTCTACTTTTGCTACTGTTCTAGAAAAGACTGTTGGTTTATATTTAATAGAACTATTTTTTGCTATAGTTGCAATAGAACAATCTCTATCTAGAGAATCTATAGTAACAACATTGTTTTCTGCTAAATAAGTAGTTTGTATATTATAAACATCTCCCAATTCAGAAATAGGTAAATAATAGATGTCGTCTTTTTGAATGACTCCTTCCTTTATAGTTACATTAGAGCTATTAATTTGTATGTGATTTTTTCCTATTGGTAAGGCTGCTACTTTCTTTTCAGAGCAAGTAATCATTTGATCATATTTTTCATCATAAGTAATGCTATGGTCAAAAAAGTTGTCTATATCTGCTTGAGATAAATATACGATTCCGTCTTGGACATATACATCTTTTTTCAGGCTAGTAGTAACATTACTATTATTAATAATTAAGTTCGTTTTATCTGTTATATCATCCCTAATATAATTATGGCTTGCTAAATAGAGTACACCAATTACTAACGCTAAAAAAATAGCTACTATGATTATTTTTAAAAGAATTTTTGATTTTCTTTTTTCATTCTTTTCTACTTTTTTAGTTTTTGTTCTTTTTACCATATTATCTTTATTTTCTAAGTTCTCTATATTCTCTGTTTTTTCTATTTTTTCATTTCTATCATGTTTTCCCATTTTAATACTTTTCTCCTTAAAATTTTCTCTTTTTCACTATATCATAAATTTCATTTTTCGTGAATACTATTTTCAAGATTTTAAGAAATTTTCTAATTTTTGTATAAATTCTATGTTTTTGGAAAAGCTAACATTAGCAAAAACGAAATGGAGGTTATAAAAAATGGGAATAGAAAAACATTTAATAATTACAGGTACTTCTACAGTTTCTTGGAAAGATGCAGTAGTACAAGCAGTTGCAGAAGCATCTAAAACAATTGACTATTTGTCTTCTGTAAAAGTAATAGAACAAAGGGCTAAAATTGAAGGTAAAAAATTAGTAGAATATTTTGTAGATTTGGATTTATCTTTTGTAATTGATAGAGATCGAGATTAAAAAAGGAGGATAAAAATGAAACCATTAGAAACTAAAAAAGAATATAGCGACTATGTTGATAAAAAGTCACCTAATTCTCCTATTTTAAAAAATTGCTTTAATGCTTTTTGGGTAGGAGGTCTTATATGTACAATTGGTCAATTAATTATGGATTTTTGTATGTATAAAGGAATGGATCAAACGCAAGCTTCTACAGTGGTATCCATTGTATTAATTGCAATTTCTGCTATTTTAACAGGACTTAATATTTTTAATAAAATAGGAAAGTTTGCAGGTGCAGGTTCTTTAATTCCAATTACAGGATTTGCAAACTCTATTGTTTCTCCTGCCATTGAATATAAATCAGAAGGTTATGTAATGGGAGTTGGCGGAAAAATGTTTACAGTGGCAGGACCTGTTTTAGTATTTGGTATTTCTGCTTCTGTCATTATTGGCATTATTGCTACTTTATTTTTAGGCTAAAGTTTAAAACTTTAAAATAAAAGCCAATTTTTCTATAATATTCAAAATATATTTTTATTAAAAATGATTTTTTAAAGAAAGGATACAGGATTCATGAAACATATTGGAAATCAAACAATTAAGTTAGATACTCCGCCTACTATTTTAGAAACTGCAAGTATTGTAGGTCCTAAAGAAGGAGAAGGTCCCCTTGCCAAATATTTTGATCAATGTTTAGAAGATGAGTTTTGGGGAGAAAAAACATGGGAAAAAGCAGAAAGTAAAATTATAAAAGAAACTGTAAATACTGTAATTCATAAATCTGGTATTCCTATGAACCAAATAGATTATTGTTTTGCAGGGGATTTACTAAACCAGTGTATTTCTTCTAGTTTTGGACTTCGTGAATTAAATATTCCATTTTTTGGAGTATTTGGTGCATGTTCTACTTTTGTAGAAAGTTTATGCTTAGGTAGTATATTTTTAGATGGAAAAGCTGCTTCTAACGTTCTTTGTGCTACTTCTAGCCACTTTTGTAGTGCAGAAAAGCAATTTCGCTTTCCACTAGAACTTGGAAACCAAAGACCTCCAACTTCCCAATGGACAGTTACAGGCTCTGGTGCTGCTATTTTATCTGCTACAGGAAATGGTCCATATATTACTTATGTTACTCCTGGCAAAATTGTGGACATGGGAATTAAAGATGCCAATAATATGGGTGCTGCTATGGCTCCTGCCGCGCTAGATACTTTAATTACTCACTTTCAAGACACTGGCAGAAAGCCAAGTGATTATGACGCTATTCTCACTGGAGATTTAGGTCATATTGGAAAAGAAATTTTAATAGAACTTGCAGAAGGGAAAGGTTATAACATAAAAAATAATTACGAAGATTGTGGTGTTTTAATTTTTGATAAAGAAACACAAGATACCCATTCTGGCGGAAGTGGTTGTGCTTGCATAGGAACTACTTTTTCTGGCTACTTTTACAAACGATTAAAGGATAAAAAAATAAATAAAATTTTATTAATTGCTACTGGTGCCTTAACAAATGCTACTAGCTCCCAACAAGGGGAAAGTATTCCAGGTATCGCTCATGCAGTAGCAGTTGAAAATAATTTTTAACGGGAAAGGAGAGATTATTTCAAGACTTTCGTTTTAAAAAATATTACATGTAATATTTTTTAAAGTTTGGAAATAGTCAATAAAAAAATGGATTTTATACAAAGTATTGATTGGATGGGATTATTAAAATGTTTTGTAGTAGGTGGCATTATTTGTATTATTGGTCAAATTTTAATTGATAAAACCAAATTAACTCCTGCTAGAATATTAGTTATATTTGTAACAACCGGTGCTATTCTAGGTGGTCTTGGTATTTACCAATATTTAATTGATTTTGCAGGTGCTGGTGCCACTGTTCCCTTAACTGGTTTTGGAGCTAACCTTGCTAAAGGAGCTATACAAGAGGTACAAAATTCTGGACTTCTTGGAGCCTTTACAGGTGGTGTAAAAGCTTCTGCTGGTGGTATTGCCGCTGCTGTATTTTTTGGATATTTAGCTTCTCTAATTGCAAAACCTAAAATAAAAAAGCAATAGCCCTTGCCTATGGCAGGGCTATTTGCTTCTATTTTATCTTATGCTTTTTTTGCTTTATTTGCAATTTCTGTAAAAGCTTTTGGATCAGATACTGCAAGTTCTGCTAACATTTTTCTATTAATAACAATATTTGCTTTTTTTAGTCCATTAATAAAAGTACTATAGGTTAAACCATTCATTCTTGCTGCTGCATTAATTCTTGCAATCCATAATTTTCTAAAATTACTTTTTCTATCTTTTCTTCCTGCATAAGCATATTTTCCAGATTTCATAACTGCTTGTTTTGCCATTCTGAATCTGTAATGTTTTGCTCCATAATATCCTTTTGCTCTTTTTAATATTTTTTTATGTTTTTTACGTGTAATTCTTGCTGTTTTTACTCTTGCCATTTTTCTTCACCTTCCTCTACTTATTGATTAATTTCCATATGGTAACATTCTTTTAATTCCTGCTTCACAGGTTTTGTCTGCATAAGCATCTTGTACTTTACCTCTTGATTTTGCTCTACTTGTTTTACGAGCAAGTAAATGTCTTTTATTAGATTTTGTTCTTTTAACTTTTCCAGTAGCTGTATAAGAATATCTCTTTTTAGCTGCTTTATTTGTTTTTAACTTTGGCATTATAAATTCCTCCTTTAATAAATTGCTTTTTATCTATTTTACTTATCAGCTTTTTTAGCTAATATAATAAACATGTTTTTTCCTTCTAATATTGGCTTTTTTTCTGGAACAGAAATATCAGATAATTCTTCTATAAATTTTTGAAGAACTTCTTCTCCTAATTTTACATAATTTAATTCTCTTCCTCTAAATTTTAAGGTAATTCTTACTTTGTTGCCATCTTCTATAAACTTTCTGGCATTTTTTGCTTTAAATTCAAAGTCGTGTTGCTCAATATTAGGTGTGATACGAATTTCTTTTACCTCTAATGTTTTTTGTTTTTTACGAGCTTCTTTTTCTTTTTTGGATTGCTCAAATTTGTATTTTCCATAATTCATAATTTTACAAACTGGCATTTCTGGGTTTGGAGATACCATTACTAAATCTAGTTTTTTATCATATGCTAAATTTAGGGCATCATGGAAATTCATTACTCCTTTTTTCTCTCCATTTTCATCAATTAATTGCACTTTATTTGCTCTTATTTGTTCATTAATTGGTAAATCTTGTTTAATAAAAAACACCTCCATTAGTTTTTGTAATAAAAAACCTACTTTTTTCTTTTTAACATATTGTTCTTTTTTTTTTACCCTATTTCAGTTTTTTCTATTATATTGTTTTACAAAAGAAAAAAGATTGATTTCTTCTCAAAATCAATCCATACTTTATATTCTTATTTTCACTTACTAGCACTATGTTTATATGCTTAAGATTGTTCTTTCTATTTTGCATTGCTTTTTCATAATAGTAAGAATAAGAAATACTATAAACCTTTTCCTTTTTTAGTTAAGGTGAGCATGGATTGCTTCTTTTTTCAACTTCTTTATTATACTGTGTATCTAAAAAATTGTCAAGTATTTTTGGTAATTTTTTTGAAATATCTTGACTTTTCGAAGGTTTTATATTAAAATAGTAAAGCATATGTAAGTTTGTAACTATTTTTTCTTGCTTCTCCCCGGTGGCAAAGCAAAAATAGTTTCATATAGATTAAGATTTTTGAAAATGGAAATGGAGGATAGAATTTACCATGAATAATACAACTTATAGTATTAAAAAAAGTGAAATTGAAAGCAAATGGTATATTATTGATGCAGCTGACAAACCACTAGGTAGAGTTGCTGCAGAAGCTGCTAAATTATTAAGAGGAAAACACAAACCAACTTATACTACACATATGGATGTTGGTGATCATGTTATTATTATTAATTGTAGTAAAGTAGTTTTAACTGGAAAAAAATTAGACCAAAAAATTTATAGAAGTCATTCAGGTTATATTGGTGGAATGAAAGAAACTACTGCTAGAGAATTACTAGCAAAAAGTCCTGAAAAGATGATGACACATGCTGTAGTAGGTATGCTTCCTCATACAAGACTTGGAAGACAAATGACTAGAAAATTAAGAGTATATGCTGGTAGTGAGCATGAAAATATCGCTCAAAAACCTGAAGTTTGGGAGGTAAAATAAGATGGCAAAAAAATCTGATAAAATCGTGTTTTTAGGAACAGGTAGAAGAAAAAAATCAATCGCTAGAGTTAGATTAGTAGAAGGAAAAGGTTCTATTACTGTTAATGGAAAACCATTAGATGAATATTTCGGAACAGAAGTATTAAAAGTAATTGTAAAACAACCATTAGTTGCTACAAATACTCTAGATAAATATGATGTTATTTGTAAAGTACAAGGTGGCGGTTTTACAGGTCAAGCAGGTGCTGTACGCCATGGTATTGCAAGAGCATTAAACGAAGCTAACCAAGAATATAGACCAACTTTAAAATCTGCAGGTTTCTTAACAAGAGATCCTCGTATGAAAGAAAGAAAGAAATATGGTCTTAAAAAAGCTAGAAAAGCTCCACAATTTAGTAAGAGATAATTACATACTGTATTTCGGTATTAAAAAAACTCCACTATTTATTGAAAATAGTGGAGTTTTTTGTTTTATATTAGATAATCTCTTTTTGCATAATAAATATGAAATATTACTAGCGGTTTGAATATTTTTTTATTATGATATTTACTTAGCAGGTGTTAGATTAGCATTTTTGTAAAAATAATACCCTCCCATAATATTTTTACATTTAAATCCATTTTGGCTTAATATTCTACATGCTATATAGCTTCTTAAACCGGTATGGCAGTGTACTAAAATTGTTTTTGTCTTGTCTAGTTCATTTAATCGTTGTCTTAATTCATCTAATGGAATTAATATAGCATTTGACAAATGAGAATGTTCATATTCTTCTTCTGTTCTAACATCTAAAATATATGGATTTTCTGTTTTTTCTACTTCTTGCCAAGTAATGGTTTCTACTAAATGATGTAGTTCATTTTCTATCGCATTTCCTAGTATATTTACTGGACTTTTGGCAGAAGAAAATGGTGGTGCATAACTTAGTTCTAATTCTTCTAAGTCATATGCTGTCATATGCATTTTAATTGCTGTTGCTAAAATATCGGTTATTTTATCTACTGCGTCTCTTCCCCATATTTGTGCACCTAAGATTTTTCCGGTTTGTGGTTCATATAAAGCTTTTATTGTCATTTGTGTTGCCCCTGGGTAATAAATAGCATGTGAATAAGGGGATATAATCATTACTTTATATGGAATGTTGTGTGTTTTGCAAGTTTGTTCATTAATTCCGGTAATTCCTAAATTAGAGTCAAATACTTTTAAAATGCTACTTCCTATAGTGCCTTGATATGTAGTTTGCCTGTTTGAAATATGGTCTGCCACTACTCTTGCTTGCCTATTGGCCGGACCTGCTAAAGGAATATAGGCTTGTTCTTGTGTTACATAGTTTGTTACTGCTACTGCATCTCCTAATGCATAAATATCATTATCATTTGTTTGCATAAATTCATTTACCAGTATACTACCTCTTTGGTTTGTTTCTAGTCCACACTCTTTTGCTAAACTGCTTTCTGGCTTTACTCCAATACATAAAATAACAAAATCTGTTTCTATGGTTTGATTATTTTCTAAATAAAGAGTCAAATTATGTTTAGGTATTAAATTATTTTGTATTTCTGTTACAGAATTATTTAAAAATAATTGTATTCCGTTTTTTTGGAGCTTTTTTTGTACAAAACTTGCCATGTCTTGGTCTAATGGTCCTATTAAATGAGGAGCTTTTTCAACGATAGCAATAGAAATGTCTTGGTAATGTTTCAAATTTTCTGCCATTTCTACTCCTATATATCCCCCACCTATAATGGTAACATGGCTTAGATTTCTTTCTTTTATCATTTTTCTAATTTCTACTGCATCTTCTACAGAACGCAATGTTTTTATTTGATCTGTTTCTACGTTTTTATAGGGGTTAATAGGCTCTGCACCTGTTGCTATTACTAATTTATCATAAGTTTCTTCATAAATTTCTTCTGGATTTTTCTTCAGATTTTCTTTTGAATCTTCTTTCAAATCCTTTTTCCAATTTTCTTGATTTTGTAATTTTCTAATTACTACCTTTTTTTCTTTACGATTAATTTGAATTACTTCTTGGCAAACTCTTACATCAACAGAAAATCGTTCTTTAAAAGATTCTGGAGTTTGAAGTAACAAATCTTGCTTTTCTTGAATAACATCTCCAATATAGTAAGGAAGTCCACAGTTGGCAAAAGAAATATGTTTTCCCCTTTCTATCATAATAATTTGAGCATCTTCGTTTAATCTTCTTAATCTTGTAGCTGTAGTAGCACCTCCTGCTACTCCTCCAATTATAACTATTTTCATCGTGTACCTCTCTTCTTTTATAATTTTAATGTTTGATAAGCTTTTCTTTGCTTCATAATTTACACTTTTTGTATTCACTTAAATAATATTATGTTTTTCATATATTATATAATATTTTTTTCTAAAAAATCAACTAATAAATATATACCATGCAAAATAGCAAACAAAAAGAAGTTAATGCTTTTGCACTAACTTCTAGTTTAAATTTTGTTTTATAGACTACTTTATTTTGATAAGGTATCTATTTCCTTTTGTAGACGATCTATTTCTGCCTGTTTTCTTGCTATCATTTCCTGTCTTTGTTCTTCTTGGTATTGTTTATGTTTTTCCCTTTTTGTAAGCATTTCATTAGAGTAATGTACTTCATGTCCTACAGAACCAGAAAATATTTTTTTATATTCATTTGAGTTTGATTGGATAGAATATCCTACATAGCCTATATAGTTTCCACATGGTTGTGCTGGATTATCTTTTAATCCTTCTCCAATATATCTTTCTACCCTTTTCTTTTCTAATAATTGGCGCATTAAAACATCTTGATATTGTGGATCACTAAAAAATTTGTTAACATCTAATCCTAGTTTAACGTCTGTAAATTGATTTCTTCTTCCTGTATCACCATATTGAGGGTCTAAATATACAGCATCATTTTGACCATACCATGAAACTTTGGCTGAGTAAGTTGGATGTCCTGCTATCATAGTTGGAACAGCATCTACAATAATACGTGTAGTATCATACATTTGCTTATACGGTGCAGTTCTATCATAATATTCTAATTGATAATATAACCTTCCGTTTTTGTTTTTTATTTGCTGTACTTGGTTTAATACAGGTAATGGCGGTATTGAAACAGGTCTTGTTACTGAATTAGTATTTTCTTTTGCTTCTGTATTTTTATGCAGGAACTTATCAAACAATCCCATAACTATCAGCTCCTTATTTTTAATTATTGATGATAAAAAATTGATGTTAGTTTTTAATAATTGTTAATAATTCTATGTTAAAGTCAATTTCTTATGTAAATATTAAGTTAATGATAGCATTTTTTGCCCTGTTTGTCAAATTTGTCAGTCCCTGAATACACCTTTCTGTGAAGATACTTGTACCTGTAATTGCTGAATTAACGATTGGTAAGCTTCTTGTGCTAACTCGTTTGCATATTGCTGATTTGTATATTGGTATAAAATCCAATCATGTACTGCACCTTGTGTTTCTTCCACCTCAATAGTGATTCCGCTTCTCTTGTGCCATTTCTACAAGTCTATGTACATCTGGGTTTAAGATATCATTAGTGCCTGTATAAATAGTTAGATTTTCCAATTCTTCTAGTGGTCCATAAATTGGACTAACTAGATAATTTTTTACTTGTTCTTCTGAACCAGCATAAGCAATTCCTGCAAGTCTTAATAAATCCTGATTTAACATTAAATCATTTGGCTGTACTTGCTCAATTTCAGGGTTTGTCATAGTTACATCTAGCCATGGAGAAATTACAATAGTTTGGCTTGGCTGTTCTAAGCTTCCCTCTCCAGCTTTTTCTAACAGTGCTAGTGCCATTCCCCCTCCTGCTGAATCTCCCATTAATATGAAATTTTCTTTTTCTACTTTTTGTATTATTTCCTGGTAAAGTGGAAAAATCATATCAAACACATCTGTATATTGATATTGTGGTGCTAATGGATAGTCTGGGATTATAATAGTAGCACCTGTATCTTGTATGATGTTCTGAAAAAATTTCCAATGGCTTTCATTTAGTTCTGCTAAGTAAGAACCGCCATGTAAATAAAAAATTGTTTTGCTATTTGCTATTTCTTGTTTTGGTTTCAAAATAAATACACTTCTATTTTGAAATGTTTCTTCTTTTACATTATAATTAGCTAGTAACTCTTCCGGTACTTTAGAAGAAATATTTCCTGTATAAAAATACAGAATAATTGCTATTGTTACTCCTAGAATTAATAAGAGTGTAATACTAATCATTAGAATAAATATTTTAGTTTTCTTATTCATTTTTGTTTTCATTTTGTTTCCTCATTTTATCATGTTTTTATTATTTTCTTTTAATTAAAAATCTGCTTTTAAAAACTTGCTTCTGAAAACATTACCTTCTTTAAAAATGAAATTTTCGTTTTATTTTTTCTTTCAAGCTTATTTTTTGTTTTTCTTCTTTTTTCTCTTTCATTTTTTCAATTACTTCTTCTATTAATAAAGTATTGATTTTTGGATACAAAGTTGTTTGATTTTTATCATAAATACCGTTTGTTACTACTGTATTTGGCATTCCATGATCTGTTAAAAATTGAAAGAAACTTTTTTCTAATTCATTATTTTGTAAAATAGACGCAAAAGAAAATACAATATTATTTCCATAAGAACAAGCTGTACATTTAATTTTTTCTGCCTTTTCTGGTCCTATGATAAAAAAGAATTGGTCTACATATGGTTCATATTCTGGCAAAAAATTGATTTTGCCCAAATTAGAAAAAGTAGTAGTAGTATATTTTTGAATTTCACCATAAATCATTTTCAAAATAAGCTTTTTAATAGGTAATGGTATCATACGAATATAAATACTGTTTCCCATTCTTACAGTATGTGCCATGGTTTTAGCAATTTCTTGTTTTTGTAACTTATTCTTAAAATTATTTCTCACAAAAGCTAATATTAATTCAAAATCATCTAAGTCAATTTGTGTGTTTTTCGCTACAATGGTCATATAAGAAAAAAAGTTACTAACAGTAGTAGAGTCAAAATAATTTTTCAAATTTACGGGAATACACACTTTTATTGGTCTTTTACTTTTAGTTTGTTTTTGCTGTTTAAAAATAGTATAAATTAAAACAGCCGTAAAATATTCTGTTACAGTTACTTTTAATTTTCTGCAAGTTTTGATAACCGGTTTTAAACTAATAAAACCATGGGTTACTCCTACTTGATAAGGTAATAATTTGTTTCCTTTTAAAATATAAGCTTTTTCCGAATTTTCTTTGCCATGTAAATGCTTTTCGTAATTTTTTAAATAACTATCTTCTATATTTTTGGTATCTGCTTGTACTTTTTTTATGGTAAAAGGTTCTTTAAATTGATTTGGATAGCATAAATTCAAATAATAATAAACTATTGTTTTTATAAATTCAATAGCAGTACTTCCATCTGTTAAAGCATGAAAAATTTCCACATTTATTTTGTTTTGGTAATATGTTACTTTAAAAAGATAACCATTGTTTGCCTTTTTATCCATATAACGACATGGATAGGTTTCTTCTTTGTGTAAAATTACCTCTTTTTCATTTTCTTCTAAATAATACCAAAAGAATCCTTTTTTTAAGCATACTTTAAAAGAAGTGAATGCTTTTAAAGTTTCATCTATTGCCTGTTTTAAAAGTTCTGGCTCTATATTTTGTGTCAAAACTACACTCATGCGATAAATACTACTAAACTTCTTATTTGCTACAATAGGAAATAGTTTAGCAGAATTATCTAATCTTCTCCACTTTATTTTCTCTGTTTTACTCATTTTCTGATACTCTCCTGCTTTCTTATCTTTCCCTATTTTACTACACTAGTTTTAATTATGCAAGAGCTTAGCTGAGGACGGAGTTGTCCTAAAATTAAAGTAAATTTCTTTTAATAAAAGTATTAGGATTGTCTTTTGAAATTTTTAAGCCTTGCGTGGGTGACCATTGTGACAGCTGTTTGAGGCATTTATGCGAATTACAGCTGTCCAAAAGGGGAAAGGTTTTAAAAATTGAAAAAGACAATCCTAATGCTTTAGTTATACTTTATAATATTTTAGGACAATCTCGCCTCTAACATGCTAATCAACTACCTCTAATGTATCTTTTGCGGTAATTCCTTCTAAATGGTAATAACTACTAGGCACTTCTCCTACAATTACCCCTTCTGCTAATAGTACTTGATTAACAATTTGTTCTTCCATGGTTTCGAATGGTGTTAAAATAATAACGTTGCATTTAATTTCTAAGTAGATTCTATGGAGTGTTTGGTTAATTCCTGCTGATACAAATTCGGATTTTAAATCTGTATCTAAGTCTCCTGCTATTTCCATGTGTATTTTAATATTTGGTCCCATTCCAGAGAGTAACTTACTTCCAAAAAAACTTCCTAATCGAATAGCAAAACTGTTATTTTCACTCTTTTCCATTTCTTCTTGAATACGAATAGGAATATCTGAAATAATTTCATTTACGGTTATGATATTTGTTCCTACCATTTTCACATTGCCTTTTTCATCTTTGGTAATGTTAAGTAAGTCATCATATTCATAATTTGCCATAACATTAGTTGCTTCTCGATTGGAAATTTTAGTTGCTATAGATTTTGCCATACTTTTGCATTGTGCTTCTATTACTGGTTCTATTGCTTTTAGCACAAAGTAGGCAAAACTAAAGGCAATGATTAAAATAATTACCATATAAGCTAATCTTCTTCTCTTTTTTAGCTTTTTAGGATCTTTTCTTTTTGGTAAAGATGTTTGAGAAGAAAATTTTTCCAATAGCTTTGATAGTCTTAAATTATTTCTAGAATAGATTTTTTCATCCATGGTATCTAGGAATAAATAATTGTCTTCCTACTTGTAAATTGTCTACATCTTCAATTCCATTCACCCTTGCTATTTCATCTACTGTACTACCAAATTTTTTTGCAATTTTCCATAGAGTATCTCCCGGTTTTGCAAAATAGATTATCATGCTATAAGAGTTTTTCGTTCTTGTGTCTTCTGATTGTGTAATTTCGTCAATAATAGAAATATTGGTATCTCTTCCACTAATGGCGGTAAAATTTAACTCTATTTTTATCTCAATGCTTTCATCTGGCATTACAATAAAATCTTGCATACCTATTTCTATAATAGTATCTATATGGCTATCTACTTGTATTCCCTCAAAATCCATAGAAAAGTTAAATGGTATTGCCATCTCTTTTGTTTCCATTCCAGTATTTCCACTAGTAGCATATATAAAGTTTAACTGTACTTCTCCTCCATATACAATACGGTCTTTTAAAATAGTTTGTTCTTGAATGATTGGCATTACTTCTACATCATAAATTTTTCTTGTTCCAATTTCCGGAATTGTTTGTTTTTCACGAATATTACATACTTGTTGTTTGGTTTGCTTGGTTTGCATTACTTTTATTTTTCTTTGCGTAAATTGCAAATTAACTGTTGGACTATATAAATCTTGAATCATTTGTAGTTTTTTATTTTCATAAGCTTCACAGTATACTTCAATTTCTGCTTCTACATAAATAGAATGATCCTCTACATTATTTGGCTTTACAATTAGATTTTTAATTTCATATTTTACATCACAAATATGTTCTTCACTAATGTTTGGTAAATCTATAAAACCTACTACTGGAATGCTAGATTCTTTGATAGCAATTCGATTATCTTCTGTTAAATAAATTAATTTTACTTGCAAATCTGCTTTAATTAGCACTTTATTATAGCTAATTTTAGTATCGCGATTAGTAACTTTTAAATCTGTTTTCATTACTTCTACCAAGTTATCTGCTGCATCTATGGTAATGGTGTCTTTTGCATATACTTTTGTACTTCCACTTCCTATTAAGGAATTAATTTGAAAATTACGATTTAAACATTGCACATCTGGTAATTGATTAATTTGGCTAATGTATTCTACTGTTTCATTAGAAAAGACTCTACTTTCCACTTCTAAAATAGCTTTCATGTGAACTTTTCTTCCATTTAATACTCTACAGTCAATACTTTTTAATGTTACATTCATATCTAATGTCATGTTAGAAGTTACATTATCCATATCAATTGTTTGGTTAAAATCTAGATTGGTATTTAAACTTCTTACCTTTGTTTCTTCTTCCGTATCTGCTAAATACATAATATAGGTATTTACACATCCATCCATTTTTATTTTTCCGTCCAATATTTCTTTTTTATAGATACACACAATTCCACTATTGCTAATTACATTTAATATATCTGGTTTACTATCTGGAACGATGCAGTCACTTTCTACCATAAAAGTATCTTTCTTTTGACTTACAATTTGATTTAATACCAAATTATCCTTTGATGTTTCAATTGCCATTTCTCTTTTCCCTCCTATTTCTTTTTTCCTAATTCATATATATTGACAAGACCAAAAAAAAATTCCTAAGTTTAGGAATTTTCTTATTATTTGTTCGTTATTTTTTAATTGTTGTTTGTTATTTGTTGCTATATTATCTTAAGTTTTTTGATAGTTATGATAGATGTTAAGCTAAATTTCTTTGTGGTTTGTTTTTTATAGTTGGAGGAACTAGTGGACTATAGCCAGTTCCATCAAATACGTCTACTTCTACAGTTCTTGTTAAAACATCAGTATAACTATAGGTAACATTTCTTTTTTCTTCATCATATTTAATCACAAAAAGATTTGAATATGTTTTTTCTATTGTGGCTTCTTTTTCAAAGGACTTACATCTTCCAAGTGAACCTCTTACAATTATCTTTTGCCCCACTCTTTCATCAATGTCTGTTTTTAAACTAGCAATTTCGTTTGGTAAAATCATTGTATCACCCTCTCCTTACGATAGGCAAATTATATCATCAGGAAGTAAAAATGTCAAAAAATAACAGATTGTGTCATGTTCCTATATTTCTTTATTTTCAATACTTTCGTCCATTTTCTTTGTTAATATTACATTTATATTACAGTTTTGTTACAAAGTTGTAACAAAAGTTCTTTGTCACGTTTTTGCAAAAAACGACATAAAATATCATAGCATGATGAGAAACAAATCTTCAAATTAGAAGGGATGTAGAATATGAGAAAAATTAGAAAAGGTGATATTGTAGGAAGGCTTTCCTATGGGAAAGATATTGTATTTGTTGTAGAACGTATTGTGAAAACTAATAATAACAAAGAATTTGCTATTTTAAAAGGTCTTACCATTCGTATTCAAGCAGATAGTCCAGTAGAGGATTTAGAACTTTTTAATGTAAAACAAGTAGAAGAACATGTAAGAAATTTTGAAGAAAAAGTTGCAAAGCGTATTGAAAATTATGAAAAAAGTTTAAAGAAAAGCTATTTTTCGCGTGAAAAAATGATTGTATATACTGGTAAAATTCTGCATATTGATGGAGATAAAAAATATGCGGAAAAATCAAGACGCTATTATAGGAAGGTTGGTTTGAATGCTATTGTTAGAAATATCCCAGAAAGAAGACAACCTTTTGCTATTTCCATACTGCTTCAAAGATATACTCCTGATGTTCTAGTAATTACTGGACATGATGGTATGATCCGAAAAGGTACTAAATTTAATGATTTATATAATTATCGAAATTCAAAATATTTTATCAAAACAGTGGAAGAGGCAAGAAAACAATCCTTGCCAAAAGATTTAGTTATTTTTGCCGGTGCTTGCCAAAGTTACTACGAAGGTTTAATGATTGCAGGTGCTAATTTTGCTTCTTCTCCTGCTCGTATTTTAATTGATTTTATGGATCCTTTAATAGTGGCTGAAAAGGTAGCTATTACTACAGAAGAACGCTTTGTTACTATCCATGATATTGAAAATGAATTAAGAGATGGGCAAAGGGGAATTAGCCGGAACTGGTGGGCAAGGCAAAAAGAAAATTATGATGATTTAAAAATGAATACCTGTTTTTTTCATGAGTTCTTCTATAAATTCATGTATATTCGTTGCTGGATTTGGATAATAAGAAAATTTTGAATTTACTTTCTTATTATCCGTTTTGTTTTTTTGACTCATTACTTCTTTTGCATTTACAATTGCTGTTTGTATTTCATTTATTGTAATTTGTTTTAAGATATGTTCAATATTCTTTTCTTCTTTAATATTATCCTTTTTGGTTTTACTATTTTGCAAGTGATAAACTTTTCTAATTTCATCTTGATAGTCATTATTATAATCCACTTTGCTATTGAATTTTTTCTTGTGCCATAATAGCCATAAATCAAAATTTAAGTTACTATAAAGTACTTGAATATTAGCTTTCGTACACATTTTCACTTTTTCTTCAAAATTACTTGGGTCAGAATCATAATCAAATACAGCTATTTTCTTTACTGAAGTTGTATCATGAACCAAAGTATTTAATTTTGCTACTTTGTAAAAAGTAATTTTTACATTTGGCCAATTGGTTTCAATCAGTTCCTTTAAACGTTTAAAATATTTTTCTTCCTGTAATCCTTCATAATAGCAATGATATGTTTTTCGTATTTGTGTCTTCTCAGCCATTGTTTTTTTCATTTACCTCCATTGCACTTCTAAAATCAATATATGGCAATGCCCCAAAGTCTCCTTCAAAATATTTTTTTAAATAATTGTTTGTTGTATACACATCAAAATCGGAAAGTCTATAAATAGTGCTCATATAAGTCTTTTCATCTTTTTCTACAAATAGAATTTGATCTCTTCTAAATAAAGTTTTTTGTAAATAGATAGGATTATGAGTATTAAAAATAAGTTGTGCACCTTTTTTATTAACTTCTGGATTTTGAAATAACTCAATAATTCCATAAATTAATTCTGGATGTAGAGAAGCATCTAATTCATCAATTACCATTGTTCCTCCTTTAGGTAAGAAATTCATAAGTGCCATCCAAAAATCAAGGAGCTTTGTGGTACCTCTTGATTCTATAAATTCAGCAGGAATCAATAACCCTCCTTCATGATAGCCCTTTGGTTTATACGCTGATGTTAAGATATATTTATCTCGATTTTCTACTTGGTCTTTATGTTTTGCAAAAAGTATTTTTTGAGGTCCAAAATCCGCTAATTTTAATAACCTATCAATTACTTTATTTCCATAAAGAGAGTTTTCTTCCTCATCTTCTATATTAAAATTGATATTACTTATTTTTTTATTAAAATTAGTAACAACAAATAAATCATTTTGAAACCAGTCTAAAATATCATTTACAATTTTCAAACTAATGGTGCTTTTATAAGCATTATTTAAAAATAGGCCTTCTTGATCTAAATTTTCACTAAAGTCCTTTTCTTTTGTTTTTAATTCTTCGCCATATTTTTCTGTTTTATTATATATATCTAGTACTTCTTTACTATTATTTAAATGAATTTGGTTCTCAATTCTTTCAAATAAATTTAATTTTTCTTCTTTGATTGAATTTCCAAATTCTTGGTAATGAATAATATTTAACACTTCTTTTTTTATCATTCTTTCATTTTTATTAAAAGGTGAATTAACCTGAAAACTTAAAAGATAATTATAAATATTTAATTTCGATTGAAAGGTAATTTCAAACTCTATAGGTTCACCAATTTTTTGAATATCATGAATAAATGGACAAATTTCAAGTCTATTAATGGCACCATTATTAATACTTTTACTAATAGTACCATTTATAATAATTCTTTTAAAAGTATTAAATGCTTCTATAATAGAAGTTTTTCCACTAGCATTTGAACCATAAATTACTATGGCAGGTAATATCTTTTTTCCTTTCTTAGTTAGTGGAATTGATATTAAATTATTTTTCAATTCCTGTTTTTTAGTATCTGCAACCATATTAATAACAGTGTCGTGATAAAATGATTTAAAATTTTTAATTTTAAATTGAATTAACATATAATCTCCTTTTTTACAATATATGTAAATTTATAATAATTATATCACAAATTTGTATTTTGTAAATACATAATTATAATTTTTTTTCAAATATGTATAGTATAGTAATTTTTCTTATAATAACTAAAAAGATGGCAAAGCCACCTCAGACTGTTGACAAACCCCAGAAATTTTTTCTGGGGTTTGAACAAATAAGTCTTA
>CABUKD010000008.1 GCA_902492105.1 uncultured Clostridium sp. | reverse complement strand
TGTGCCGAAGATATTTGTGGGTTACCCTGCTGAGAAAATAGGTTGTCGCCAGATTTTTTTTGTTTTTTACACATGAAAATTAACAATGAATTTAAAAATTTAATATTATTAACTAATTAAATAAAATAATAATATAAAAAATTTTAACTTTTCAAAAAGAAAAGCTAGAAAGAAGAAACTAGAAATTAGATAAAATTTTAATTTGTGGTTTCTTTTTTTATGTTTATGTATTATAATTCTAATGAATAGTATTCTTTGGAATGTTACTATAATAGTTTTAAAAAAATAGAACATAATATATTTAGATAAATTTGATGGATTTATATTATAGAATAAAATTTGTCATACTTTACAAATTATAATTATAACTATACTTATGTTTAAACTGATATGTTGTTTTATTTAATGCATCATAAGAAATGTAAAAAGCAAGAAAGGAATGATACTAATATGAATAAACAAATTAACGGATATGTAACTTGGGTGGGAAAAACGGACTGGGAACTAAAAAAGTTTCATGGAGATGAATTTACAACTACGAATGGATCTTCCTATAATGCATACCTAATTAAAGATGAAAAAACAATTTTAATAGATACGGTTTGGTTACCATATGACAGAGAATTCGTAACCAATTTAAAGCAAACAGTAGATTTGCAAAAAATAGATGCTATAATTGTGCAACATGGTGAAGTAGACCATAGTGGTTCTTTAGTAGAACTTATGAAAGAAATTCCAAATGTGCCAATTTACTGTACACAAAATGGAATTAAATCTATTAAAGGACAATATCATCAAGAGTGGAATTTCATCCCTGTAAAAACAGGGGACAAGCTTTCTATTGGTAAACATACCTTAACTTTTATAGAAGCACCAATGCTTCATTGGCCAGATACTATGTTTACTTATATGGATGGAGAAAATATTTTATTTAGTAATGATGGTTTTGGACAGCATCTAGCATCAGAATTTTTATATGCAGATGAAGTAAATCAAGCAGAGTTATGGAACCAAGCTATTATTTACTATGCCAATATTTTAGCACCATTCAGTATGCTAGTAAAAAAGAAAATTCATGAAATTTTAGAGATGAATTTAAAAATTGAAATGATATGTCCAAGCCATGGACTAATTTGGAGAAAAAATCCAGAACAAATTGTACAAAAATATTTGGAATGGGCAAATAATTATCAAGAAAATCAAATTACTATTTTGTATGATACTATGTGGAATAGTACTAGAAAAATGGCAGAACTAATTGCGCAAGGAATACAAACTATAGACAAAAATGTCACCATAAAAATCATGAATACTGCAAAAGATGACAAAACAGAAGTATTAACGCAAGTTTTTAAATCAAAAGCAATTTTAGTTGGTTCTTCAACAGTTAATAATGGCTATTTACATTCTATTGCTGGAATTCTAGAAATGATAAAAGGAATGAAACTAAAAAATAAAAAAGCTGCTGCTTTTGGAAGTTATGGTTGGAGTGGAGAAGCGCCAAACAAAATAGAAGAAGAATTAAAAAAATCTGGCTTTGAAATTATTGAACCTTCTTTAAAAGTAGCATGGAAACCAGATGAAGAAACTACAAAACAATGTATAGAATTTGGCAAGCAAATTGCAAAATAAAAAATATGTGTATAAAAGCATGTTTTAAAAAAGTAATATAGAAAAGATAAAAAATAAAATAAAAAAGGAAGAAAAAATGAGTAAAGTTAGTTGGAAACCAGGAACTTTTTTATATCCGTTACCAGTTGTCATGGTAACTTGTGGAGATATGAAAAATAGTAATATTATTACAGTAGCATGGACAGGCATTATTAATACAAACAAACCAATGTGTTATATTTCTGTTCGCAAAGAAAGATATTCTCACGATATTATTAAGAAAAATGGAGAATTTGTCATCAATTTAACCACCGAAAAATTAGCATATGCTACAGATTGGTGTGGGGTAAAAACAGGTGCAAAGGTAGATAAATTCAAAGAAATGCACTTAACAAAAGAAACTGCTAAATTTGTAAAATGTCCATTAATTAAAGAAAGTCCAGCCAGTATAGAATGTAAAGTAATAGAAATAAAAGAATTAGGAAGTCACGATATGTTTATAGCGGAGGTGTTATCAATTGATGCTGATGAGCAGTATATTGATAATAAAGGAGCTTTTGATATTACGAAATGTCATTTAATTACTTATGCAAATGGAAAATATTTTACACTAGGAAAGCAAGTAGGAAAGTTTGGTTATTCTGTACAAAAAAGAAAAACAAAAGAAAATAAAAAATTAGAAAAAAAGAAAGTAAGTAAAAAGAAAAAATAGAAAAAGGGAGATTGAATGTGCTAAATCCTAAATTAAAAGAATATATAGAAAAGAATATTTTTCCACTATATCAGAGAAATGAAGAAGGTCATGACATAACACATATTCAATATGTAATTGAAAGAAGCTTTGAGCTAGTAGAACAAAATGAATTAGCTGTTGATTTAGACATGGTATATGCTATTGCAGCATATCATGATATAGGACATTATATAGATTCTAAAATACATGAAATTATATCAGCTAAAATAATGCAGGAAGACAAAAATTTATTATCCTTCTTTAACGAGGAACAATTGGAAACAATAAAACAAGCTATTGAAGATCATAGAGCATCTTCAGACCATGAACCACGTAGTATTTATGGAAAAATTGTTTCTTCCGCAGACAGAAATGACACAGTAGAAAAATGTTTAAGAAGATCTTATTATATTGGAAAAAGACGTAATCCAAATTATACAGATGAACAATTATTTGAAAATGCTTTCCAAGTTTTAACTAAAAAATTTGGAGAAAATGGTTATGCCAAGTTTTATTTTAAAGATAAAAAATATGAAGATTTTTTAACGCAAATTAGGAGTTTATTGCAAGACAAGGAAACTTTTTGTAATACGCAAAAGGCATACATAGAAAATCTAAGAAAGACAGAAAAAACACTTGACAAAAGATAAATAAAACAGAAACTATTTCGGATTCCATAACAGTGACAGTATCAAATACAGCACCAGTTATTTCTAGTGTAAGTCTAAATACAAAATCAACCAATTCTATTACTGTAAATGCGCAAGCAACAGATGCAGATAATAATAATTTAACATATACATTATATACTAGTACATCACAAAATAGTGGGTTTACACAAAAAGCAACATCCGCAGCAACTGCTGCAGGAACTCAGGTAACACTAACTGCATCGGGATTAAAACAATATACAAACTATTATTATTATGTAACAGTAACAGATGGAAAGGAAACCGTACAAGGATCTACGAGTGCGGCTGTAAGAACTTACTGCCCAGGAAATACAGAGTATTGTAGTGGCGGAAAAGAAACAACTAGAGATTGTACTAAATGTGGAGGAAGTGGAAATATGTATAGATGTCATGTATGATCTTATACAATGACTTATATGGAAAACTGCATAAGATGTTCAAGCCCTATTCTTGCATCAGATAAAATTGATTGTACTTCATGTGGCGGAAAAGGAGAAATTACAACAACATCCCCTTGTGAACATGGCAAGACATATTCTCATTACTATTGTGAACATGGTTATACTACTCAACATGATTAAAACACTAAATAAAAAGGTCAACTAAAAAACAAATTCTATGTAGATAAAAAAATGTATAAAATCTCATAAAATAGTTGACATATTAGGTAAAAAATGGTACAATTATTAAGCGTATGTGAGTAGCATACGCTTAATAAAATGAAATTCAAAAAGCAAAGATAAGCTGGAGGTGTTTGAAATGGCTGCAAAAGGAGCAAGAGAACCAATTACATTAGAATGTACAGAATGTAAAAGAAGAAATTATCTAACAGAAAAAAACAAAAAAAACAATACAGAAAGACTAGAAGTTGTAAAATATTGCAAATTCTGTAACAAACGTACAACACATAAAGAAACAAAATAAGCCTTTTAAGGGGGATAACAAAATGCCTAAAGATGTAAACAAAAATGACAGAAAAGAAAAAAGGGAAAACAAACACTTTTTTAAAGATTTTAAGGCAGAATTAAAAAGAGTAATTTGGCCAACACCAAAACAACTTGTCAATAATACAGTAGCAGTTATTACCATTGTATTAATTACTGCAATTATTGTATTTGTGTTGGATTTAGTTTTCGAACTAATGAATAGTTATGGTATTGACAAATTAAGAGGTATGGTAGAATCTCAAAATGTACAAACTGAAAATACAACTACCAATCAAGAGGCACAAAATGCAGTAGACAATATTTTAAATGAAACCAATAATACAGAAAACAAGGTAACTGCTGAAAATAGTGAAACTGAAAATAATACCGTAAATGAAGAATAAGGAGGCTTACCAATATGTCTCAAGAAAAAGAAGAATTAGTACCAAGATGGTATGTGGTACATACTTATTCGGGTTATGAAAATAAAGTTAAAACAGACTTAGAAAAAACAATTAAAAATAGAGAGTTAGAGGATTACTTCTTTGAAATTATTGTACCAATGGAAGAACAAATTGAAATTAAAGAAGGCCAAAGAAAAACAAACTTAAAAAAAGTATTTCCAGGTTATGTTTTAATTAAAATGATTGTAACAGAAAAAACATGGTATATTGTTAGAAATACAAGAGGTGTTACTGGCTTTGTTGGTTCTGGAACAGATCCTATTCCTCTTACAGACGAGGAAATTAGAAAAATGGGATTTGAACAAGTAGAAGTTAATGTAGACTATGGTGTTCATGACTCTGTACGTATTATGGAAGGCCCATTAACTGACTTTACAGGAGTGGTTACAGAAATCAATAAAGAAAAACATAAGGTAAAAGTATTAGTATCTATGTTTGGAAGGGAAACACCAGTAGAACTAGAATTTTCACAAGTTCAAAAAATCTAAATTTTAATTTTGTTAGTAATCTAATTTTTAGATGAATATACATATAAAAAACTAAAGGAGGTGCTAGAACAATGGCAGAAAAAGAAATAGGAAACGTAATTAAATTACAAATTCCAGCAGGAAAGGCAAGTCCAGCTCCACCAGTAGGACCAGCATTAGGTGCAAGTGGTGTTAATATTATGGAGTTTGTAAAACAATTCAATGATAGAACAGCACAAATGGGTGGAACTATTATCCCAGTAGTAATTACAGTATATAAAGATAAATCATTTGAATTTATTACCAAAGAACCACCTATGGCAGTTTTAATTAAACAAGCTGCAAAAATAGAAAAAGGTTCTGGAAAACCTAATAGAGATAAAGTTGCTAAAATTACAAAAGCCCAAGTAGAAGAAGTTGCTAAAAAGAAAATGCCAGACTTAAATGCAGCATCATTAGAAGCAGCAATGAGCATGGTAGCAGGAACTGCTAGATCTATGGGAATTGTAGTAGTTGACTAATTAAAAATTGGGAGAAAGTAAAAAACTTTCGCTTGAACCAAAGGAGGGAAAACATGAAAAAAGGAAAGAGATATCAAGAAGCAGAAAAACTAATTGATAGAAAAAAATTATATAGTGCAAAAGAAGCACTAGATACCATTGAAAAAATGCCAAAAACAAAATTTGACGAAACAGTGGAATTACATGTAAAATTAGGTGTGGATTCTAAACAAGCTGACCAACAAGTAAGAGGTACTACAGTACTTCCAAATGGTACAGGTAAAACACAAAAAGTATTAGTGTTTGCAAAAGGACCAAAAGCAGACGAAGCTACAAAAGCAGGAGCTGACTTTGTTGGAGCAGAAGAATTAATTCCAAAAATTGAAAAAGAAAACTGGTTTGATTATGATGTTATCGTTGCAACACCAGATATGATGGGAGTTGTAGGAAGATTAGGTAAAGTATTGGGACCAAAAGGATTAATGCCAAACCCTAAATCTGGAACAGTAACTATGGATGTAACAAAAGCAATCCAAGAAATTAAATCAGGAAAAGTAGAATACAGACTTGATAAAAATAACATTGTTCACCTAGGTTTTGGTAAAGTATCATTTGGTGCAGATAAGCTACTAGAAAACTATGAAACTATTATTAATGCTATTATTAAAGCAAAACCAGCAGCAGCAAAAGGACAATATATTAAAAGTGTAGCAATCTCTACCACAATGGGACCAAGTATGTATATTGATCAAAAATAGAAAATAGATTTATTGCCGAAGAAAGTAAGCAATTTGGTAAGTCTTACCGAGGCAAAGAAAGAGCGGATTTTAAAATCCAATCAATCTTTGTCTTGAAAAGGCAAAATTGATTGGATTTTTTTAGGTAAATAAAAATATTTTAATGATAATTGTTAACAATTAAAATTTACTAAATAAAACAATTTTTCATAAACTTGGGAGGTGAAAAAATGGCAAGCAAAACAGTTCTAGCACAAAAAGAAGAAGAAGTTAAAAAACTATCTGAAGAATTAAAAGCAGCAAAAGTAGTTTTGTTAACAGACTACAGAGGAATTAATGTAGCAGATGTAACAAAATTAAGAACAGACTTAAGAAATGCAAATAGTCAGTACAGAGTTATTAAAAATAACATTATTAAAAGAGCATTAAATGCAAATGGAGAAAATGGACTAGATGAACTTCTAGAAGGACCAACAGCAATTGTAACTGGTACAGAAGACTATCTAGAACCATCTAAAATCATTTATAATTTCTCTAAAAACAATGAATTCTACAAAATTAAAGGTGGAATTATTGATGGAAAAGTAATGACAGCTGAAGAAATAATTACTTTAGCAAAATTACCATCCAGACAAGAACTTATGGCAAAATTGGCAGGTGCTTTACTTGGCAATATTACCAAATTGGCTGTTGCTTTGGATGCTGTTAAGGCACAAAAGGAACAAGCTAACGCTTAATTTTTGTGAAAAGCTTCGTCTAACTTCGTTAACCTTCGCATAAAATTTTTTCGATATACTATGTGTATAATCTCAAAAATTTTAGCTCGGTTGCCTCGTTATACTCGCTTTTGATAAGAATTCATAACAAACAATAAGTAAAAAAGAAATAAAATTAAAGAAGGAGGTCATTTTAAAATGGCAAAAATTGATGAATTATTAGAAACTATCGACACTTTAACAGTTGTTGAATTAGCAGAATTAGTAAAAGGAATTGAAGAAAAATATGGAGTATCTGCAGCAGCAGTTGCAGCACCAGCAGCTGGTGGAGCAGCAGCAGGAGCAGCAGAAGAAAAAACTTCATTTAATGTAGTATTAAAAGAAGCAGGAGCAAACAAAATCCAAGTAATTAAAGTAGTTAGAGATGCTACAGGCTTAGGATTAAAAGAAGCTAAAGATTTAGTAGACGGTGCTCCAAAAGCAGTTAAAGAAAATGTAGCTAAAGAAGAAGCTGAAGAATTAAAAGCTAAATTCGAAGAAGTAGGAGCTACAGTAGAATTACAATAAAATTGTAAAGCTATTATAAAATACTAAAATATTAAAACTGTACAATTGTTAAAATTTGCAATTATACAGTTTTTCATTTTTTCCCTAAAAAGTGTGCTACTTTGGTCAAATAAAAACCGACACAATGGTCAGTTTAGTTGCATATTAGCTAAAAAAGTACTACAATAAATAAGCCTATTTATTTGTAAAGCAAAAGATGAAATAGTTAGTGATAATGTTGAATAATTTTGATTATCTTAAGAAAATATTAAGCTTTTACATTGACTTTATAAAATATAAGTTATAAAATAAGAAAGAAATCATATATTATAGCAATTATGGAAAAACAGATATAATATTCACTATGAAAAGCAAAATATGGTTCTCAATAATACTTAAAATAACTTGAAGAAGAAAAGTAAAAAAATATTCTTCAAAAATGATGGGAGAGAAAAAAATGGTAATATTATTAGATGCCATGGGCGGAGACAAAGCTCCAGATGCCAATATTAAAGGTGCAGTAAAAGCAATTAGCCAAATAGAAGCAGAAGTTGTATTAGTAGGAAATAAAGAGATTATTAATGGAAAAATAAAGGAATTTTATGGCAAAGATGACATTTCTGAAATATCTCCAAGATTAAAAATTCATCATACTACAGAAACAATTGAAATGGAAGATATTCCAACACAAGCTATTAAACATAAAAAAGACTCTTCCATGGTAGTAGGTTTTAACTTATTAAAAGAAGGCAAAGGAGATGTATTTATTTCTGCAGGTAACTCTGGCGCATTGTTAACAGGTGCCACCCTTTTAGTAGGAAGAATTAAAGGGGTAGATAGGCCAGCATTAGCAGGAATTTTGCCAGCATACAAAAGTAGATTAGTATTAATGGATTGTGGTGCAAATACAAATTGCAAACCAATTAATTTGTTTCAATTTGCACAAATGGCAAGCATCTATTTAAAAACAACATTAGGAGTACAATCTCCAAGAGTAGGACTTTTAAATATTGGTACAGAGGAAACTAAAGGAAATGACTTAATGAAAGAATCATATCAATTACTAAAAGAAAAAGCAAAAGATGTTAATGTTAATTTTATAGGAAATGTAGAAGGAAGAGATGCGTTTTCTGGAAATGTAGATATTGTTGTAACAGATGGCTTTACAGGCAATATTTTCTTAAAAGCAATAGAAGGATTAGGAAAGTTTGTAAAAAGGACATTATCTGAAAGTTTAAAGAAAAATTTACTTTCTAAAATAGCAGCTATTCCAAGTTTACCTGCCATTAACAGATTTGCTAAAACTGTAGACTACAAAGAATATGGTGGAGCATTGTTCTTAGGAGTCAAAAAACCAGTTGTAAAAGCACATGGAAGTAGTGATGAAAAATTATTTGAATTTACCATTAAACAGGCAGAACAATTTGTAAAAAATAAAGCAGTAGATCAGTTAATAGAAGAGTTTGAAAAACAGTGTAATTCTACTAAAATGCAGGAAAATAAACAAGAAACTAGCATAACAGAACAATAAAATAAAAATATTTTAGAAAATGCTTGACAATTAACATTACATGTATTATTGTTAGGTAAACAAGGTTAAGAAATTAAAAGGAGGTGAACTTATAGTATGAGTTCAGAAGAAGTTTTTGAAAAAGTAAAAGGCATTATCGTAGAACAATTAGGAGTTAGCGATACAGCTGTTACTATGGAAGCATCTTTTATAGATGACTTAGGAGCAGATTCTTTAGACATAGTTGAATTAATTATGGCATTAGAAGAAGAATTTGATATAGAAATCCCAGATGCTGATGCAGAAAAAGTTGTTACTGTAAGTGATGTTGTAGAATATATTAAAGATCATGTTGCTTAAAGTAACCAAATGAAAATAAATTAAGAAAGGTCTTATCCTTTCTTTTTTTGTTGTATCATTTATAAAATAAAAAAGAGAAAAACACTTGACGAAAAATGAATAAATAAGTACAATAATAATGAAAAATGAAAAAAGAAAGGGAAAACAAATGAAAAATCTTGAAAGTATTGAAATAGTAAGAGAGAGAGAGAGAGAGAGAGAGTCTACTTTCTAAACCAAAGGGAATTACACTTATTGCATTAGTAGTTACAATTGTAGTTTTATTAATTTTAGCAGGAATTACAATTAACCTACTATTTAGTAATGGAGGAATTTTTGATGTAGCAAACCAAGCAAAAATAGAACATGAAATAGGAGCATTAAAAGATAGAATTAATAATGTAATAGCAGATTGGTATATTGACAAGGGAGTAGATTCAACTACAACATCAGATGATTTGTGGGACAAAATGGTAGATGCAGATATAATCGATAACCCAGACGAAGATGTAGCAGGACCAGAAAAAGAAGGAGAAAATGACAGATATGAATTAACAACAAATGAAGGATATATTGTAGAAATTATTATAAGTCCAGATGGAAATGTAAGTATAGGAGATATAGAAAAAGGAGATAATCTACTACCAAAAATAGGAGAAATTACTTCAACAAGCAATAGTAATAGTATTCATATAGAGGTAGAAATTACAAGATCAGAAGGAGAAGTAAGGTTAAGCTATTACTACAAAAAAGATGGAGAACTAGAAAGTAGTTACCAAAGATTAAAAGAAGGAGTAACAGAGCTAACAGCAGATTTTACTGGTTTAGAACAAAAAGAAGTATATAACATAAAAGTAATAGTAGAGGATGAAAATGGAACAGCTGAAAAAGTAATCAATGTAACAACAGGAGAATTAACAGGAACCGTTACCCAAAAAGGAGAAACGGTATGGAATAATGGAACAGCAACCATAGAATTAGAAACAAAAGAAACAGGAGTAACTATTCAATACCAAGTAGGAGGTACAGAAGGAGAATGGTTGGACTATGAAGGATCAATCACAGGACTAAAATATGGAAACACGGTATTTGCAGTAGTTACAGATGGAAAGAACCAAAGTGGATATAGTAGTATAGATATTTTAGATAAATTAAATCCACAACAAGCACAAATAGAATTAAGTGGAACAACGAGTACAACAGCAGACAGTACAACAGCCACTGTAACTCATATAGATAACGAAAGTGGAGTAGATATTGGAAATTGTAAATGGGAGTACAACACGAATCCAAATGAAATAGGAACAGAAGCAAGTAATTATACGCATAGCTTTAGCAGTGATGGAGAAAAAATAACATTAAGTGCAAGTACAGTAGGAACTTATTATCTACATGTATTAACACAAGATAAAGCAGGAAATAGAACCGAAACTATTTCAAATCCTGTAACAGTAACAACACCAAACGAGGCTCCAACAACACCTACAGTAACATATAATAATAAAACAAGTAATACAATTACAGTAACAGCTGTAGCTATGGATTCAGATAATGATAATTTAACATATGAAATGTATGTAAGTACATCCCCAACAAGTGGATTTACTCAGAAAGCAATATCATCTGCAACTATTCAAGGCAACCAAGTAACACTAACAGCTACAGAATTAAATCAATATACGGATTATTATTACTATGTAACAGTAACAGATGGAACGGAAACCAAACAAAGTGCAACAAGTACTGCAATAAGAACATATTGTCCTGGAACAGGTTACACATGTCCAGGTGCTACAACAACAACTACACAATGCTCTGCTTGTTCAGGATATGGAACAATACCTGTTAGTTGTAATACATGTAGAGGTACTAGTTATAGATATAGATATAATAAATACGAATTTTTATGTACAAAATGTGGATCTCCGACTCGTTGGACTACTAATAATTGCTCAATGTGTGGAGGAGATGGTCAATTACAGACAACAGTTCCGTGCTCTCATGGTTTAATGACTTCACACAATTATTGTTCACATAATCGTACAAGTCAACATGATGATTAATAAAATAAATATGATGATTTAAATTTTCAATAAACACTGTACAATTCGAGTTTAATTATGAATTGTACAGTGTTTTGTAAAAATTACATTTAAATTTAAAAAAGTGTTTTTAAACTTATAGTAAAACACTTGGATTTTAAGCAAAAAAGGTATATAATATTGGCAGAAAGGAGTACCAAAATAATTTGGTAAAAGAATAAATGAATCAATTAGAACAAAGTATTAATTATGTGTTTAAAGACAAAAGTTTATTAAAAAAAGCTTTTACTCACACTTCTTATGCCTACGAACATTACATAGAAAGTAATGAAAAGCTAGAATTTTTGGGAGATAGTATTTTAGAATTTTTATCAAGTAAATATATTTATGCTAATTATTCTCATTTAAAAGAAGGAGAAATGACTAAAGTGAGGGCAGAGGTAGTATGTGAAGATAGCTTGTATTTAGTGGCACAAAAGCATCATTTTAGTGATTTCTTATATCTAGGTAAAAGCGAAGAATTAAGTAATGGAAAAACAAAACCTGCCATTTTAGCAGATAGTGTAGAAGCTCTAATTGCAGCTATTTATTTTGATAGTGGGTTAGAAGAAGCAGAAAAATTTATTGTAGAAAATTTAAAAGAAGCAATTGAAGAGTCTAGTAAAAATGTAGGAATGAAAGACCATAAAACAGTATTACAAGAAAAATTACAAGAAAATGGTAATGTACATATTGTATATGAGGTAATAGATACAAAAGGACCGGACCATGACAAAACGTTTATTACGCAAGTTTCTTGTGATGGCAAAATATTAGCGACTGGAGAAGGAAAAACAAAAAAACAAGCAGAAATGCAGGCAGCACAAAAAGCTCTAGAAAAATTATAAAATTGATCCACTAATTGATAAAATAAAAAAAGTACATAAACATCTATCATAAAACATTAGAAAAAACAGTACAAAAGAGAAATGAAGGAAAAAAGCAAAATGCATATAAAAAAAGATTATTGGCTGGAAAGAAGGGAGAATGTAAAGTGAAAAAAGAATATATTATACCAATTTTTGTACCACATTTAGGATGCCCTCATACTTGTACTTTTTGTAACCAAACAGAAATTAGTGGACAAACCAAACAAGTAACAGAAAAAGATGTAAAAGAAACAATAGATTACTATTTAAAGAATTTTAAAGATGATTCTAAATATGTAGAAGTGGCTTTTTTTGGAGGAAGCTTTACAGGAATAGAGGAAAAAGTACAGAACGAGTTATTAGAAGCGGTACAAGAATATATTGAAAATGGAAAAGTAAATAGTATTCGTATCTCTACAAGACCAGACTATATTAACAAAGATATTTTAAAAAGACTAAAAAAATATCATGTAAAAACAATCGAATTAGGGGTTCAATCTACAAATGACTATATCTTAGCAAGATGCCAAAGAGGTCACACATTTGAAGATGTAAAAAAAGCCTCTAAAGCAATTAGATGGAATGGTTTTATTTTAGGCCATCAAATGATGGTAGGATTACCAGAAAGTACAAAATTAGATGAAATCAATACAGCAAAAGAATTAATTAAATTAAAACCAAAAATAGTGAGAATTTATCCTGTTCTAGTGGTAAAAAATACTAAACTAGCAGAAGAATATGAAAAAGGAGAATACATACCACTTACCATAGAACAAGCAGTAGAACGTTCCAAAGAAATTATGCAACTATTTAATAAAGCAAATATAGAAGTAATCCGTATAGGATTGCAAAATACGCAGGAAATTACAGATCCTAGTGTAGAAACTAGCCAAGTGATAGCAGGACCATATCATCCAGCCTTTAGACAATTAGTAGAAGCTAGTATGTGGTATGATGAAATTGTTAGCAAAATTAAACAATATAATGTAAAAGTAATGCAAGTAACCATAAAAGCAAATCTAGAAAATATTAATAACATTATAGGACATAAAAAAGAAAATATTTTAAAATTAAAAGAAATTTATGATGTAGATGTTAGAATAAAACCAGATGAAAACATAAAAAAGGGAAAATTCGAAATTGAAATAGACAAAACTTATGAAGATATTTTAGAAGAGTTAAAAGAAAAGTCACAAAATAGAAAATAAAAAATTAAAAAACTATAATGCTAATTTGTTGAATTAAAATAGGAAATTTATCAAATAAGAAATTAAACTAAAAACAAGGTATAAAAACACTTATTATTGCCAATAATGGTAATAATAGGTGTTTTTTTATGGACTATGTTAAAACAAAGAAAATTTATCAAATGAGAAAATATGCAATTGATATTTTATACTTGTTACTTGGATGTATGTTAATGGCAATGGGAACCTCTTTATTCTTACTTCCTAACCAACTTTCTTCCGGAGGATTTGCAGGTATTGCCACTATTATTTATTACTTATTCCATTTTCCTCTTGGAACAGTAATGTTTGTGTTAAATATTCCATTCTTACTATGGGCATTTTTTAAAATAGGAAAACAATTTTTAATAAAATCTATTTTAGGAACGGTATTTTTGGCAATCTTTATTGATGTTTTTGATCAAATATCGGTGTTAACCAATGACCGATTCTTAGCTTGTATTTATGGTGGAATTTGTATAGGTATTGGTCTAGCACTGGTATTAAAGGCAAATGCCTCTACGGGAGGAACTGATTTAATTTCCTATATAGCCAAAGCCTATAAACCACATATTAGAACCAGTAATATTATTGTTGTAATTGATATTATCATTATTTCTCTTAATGTTCTTTTCTTTAAAGAAATTGAAATAGGACTATATTCTGCAATTAGCATTTATTTAATGGGAAAAATGATAGACATTGTTTTTGAAGGAGTTAACTTTACTAAAATGATGTTTATTATTTCCAACCACTATAAAGAAATTGCAGAAGAAGTGGGAAAAGAATTGCAAAGAGGAAGTACCGCAATTTATGCAAAAGGAATGTATACCAGAGAAAAAAGAATGATGCTTTTATGTGTTGGTTCTAGAAACGAAATTGCTAGAATTAAGCAAATAGCAACCAAGATTGATCCAAAATCTTTTATTGTAATTAGCAATGCAAGAGAAACATGGGGCAAAGGATTTAAAAGAGATTAATTTCAACCATTGGGGACGTTCCTTTTTGGCTGATTTTCAACCACTGGGGACACTCCTTAAAAAAATTAATTTTAATTGTTAATATGGACGGAGATTTTTAACAACTTCGTCCACATTGACAACTTTTTAGAATTAATTTTAATTGTTAAGGAGTGTCCCTTCTGGCTGATTTTCAGCCAAAAAGGAACGTCCCCAATGGTTGATTTAACACAAGATGTATGATACAATAAAAACACTTAATACAAAATAATTAGAAGAACAATTAGGAGAAAAAATGCAAGAGCAAATATATAAAATAAACCAAATAGAAACTTTTTTGCCACAACATATTTTTGAATGTGGGCAATGTTTTCGTTGGAATAAGCAACCAAATGGAAGTTATACAGGTGTTTTTAAAAATAATGTATTAAATGTAGCTCTAGAAAATGGACAAATTATATTTCAAGGGATTTGTAATGGGAATATCCAAGAAATAGTGAATGAGTATTTTGATTTACATAGAGATTATACAAAAATTCAAGAAAGTTTAAGTAAAATAGATGAACCTTTAAAAATTAGTATTCAATATGGAAAAGGAATTAGGCTTTTAAACCAAGATTTATGGGAAACTATTATTTCTTTTATTATTTCAGCTAATAACAATATTCCAAGGATTAAAGGTATTATAGAAAGATTGTCCAAACAATATGGAAAGCAAATTAAGTGGAATAACCAAATTTATTATACTTTTCCCACACCAGAAGAACTTGCAAAAGCAAGTGTTGCAGATTTAAGAGACTTAGGGCTAGGTTTTCGTGATCAAAGAGTATATGAAACAACCAAAATTATTGTAAGTAAACAAGTAGATTTAGCAAAATTAGAGAAAGAAAAGAGTACGAAAAAAATAAGAGAAATATTGCTTACCTTGCCAGGTGTTGGACCAAAAGTAGCAGATTGTATTATGCTCTTTTCTACCTTAAAATGTTTAGATGTATTCCCAGTAGATGTTTGGGTTAGAAGAGTAATGAATGAGTTATATTTTAAATTACCAGAAGAAAATAAGCTAAAAAGAGAGCAAATAGAACAACTAGCTTATGAAAAATATGGCAATTTAGCAGGAATTGCACAGCAATATTTATTTTATTGGAAAAGAGAAGCTTAAAATACATAAAAATATAATCTATACGTGGAAAATAATTGACTAAAAATAATAATATAAACTAAAAAGCAAAAAAGAGAGCCAAAAGGAGGGGAAGAAAACTTGAGTTTACAAATTATTTATGGAACAGCAGGTACAGGAAAAAGTAGCTATATTTTTGAACAAATACAAGAAAATATAAAGCAAAAATCAAACCATGCTATAAAATTAATTACACCAGAACAATTTTCTTTTACTGCAGAAAAGAAATTGTTACAAACTTCTTCTACTCCTAGTATCTTACAGGCAGAAGTAATTACTTTTGCACGTATGGCATATCGTGTACTAAACGAAGTAGGTGGAATTGCCAAACAGCGTTTAAATAGTTCTGGAAGAGCAATGCTAATAGACCATATTTTACTAACTAAAAAAAATGACTTTTCTTTTTTAGGAAAATCAGATGAAAATGTGGAAATGATAGCAAGGCAATTAACAGAGCTAAAAAAACATCAAATTACATTAGAACAATTGCAAAACATTACCAAAGAAGAGCAAGACTCGTATTTGCAAAGAAAGCTACAAGACATTACCACTTTATATGAAAACTATACAAATCAAATTCAAACGAAATATATTGATGAAAATGATGGATTAACGATGCTTAGCCAAAAGTTAGAAGAGTCCAGTCAATTTCAAAATTGCGATATTTACATAGATGAATTTGCTGGCTTTACCTTGCAAGAATACGAAATTTTGCGAAAATTACTAAAAATATCTCATAAAGTAACTATTACAATTTGTGCAGATAATTTAAACCAAAATACTAATCCAGATCAAGATTTATTTTACATGAACAAACAAACAGCCAATAGAATTTTAGAAATAGCAAAACAAGAAAATATAGAAGTGGAAGAACCAGTTTTGCTATCAAGTCAAACCTTACATAATCATTTAAATAAGCAAATACTAGTAGAATCCAAAGAACCAACCGAAGGAATTCAAACAAACTCTGCTAAAAGATTTAAAACAAAAGAATTACAGCATTTAGCCATTCAAATGGCAAGTCCATTTTATGAAAAATACGAAAGTGAGCCAAAAAATATAGAACTTTTTTTAGCCAATAACCCATATTCCGAAATAGAACATGTAGCAATAGAAATTACCAAACTTGCAAAACAAGGTTACCGCTATGAAGAAATGGCAGTTATTACAAAAAATATTGCACAATATGCAAGCTTATGTAAGGCTATTTTTGCACAATATGAAATTCCTGTATTTATTGATGAAAAAAAGGACTTAAGTAATAATGTGCTAGTAAAATTCATACTTTCCCTTTTAGAAATTTTTAGTAAAAATTGGTCTTATGAAGCGGTATTTGGCTACCTAAAAACAGGACTAACTTCTTTGGAAGAAGAAGACTTAGCTACTTTGGAAAACTATTGTATCAAATGGGGCATGAAAGGTAACAAATGGTATGCAAAAGACTGGAATTTTTATGAAGAAAATGAAGAAGAAATAGAAAAAATACAATATTGTAAAAAACAAGTAGTAGAACCATTACTAGCATTTAAAAATGCTCTACAAGGAACCAAAACCGTAAAAGATATTACCAAAGCGATTTACCACTTTTTCATCCAAAACGAAACTTTACAAAAATTAGAAAAGAAAATTGAAACTTTAAAACAAGACGGAGAACTAGAAATTGCAAAAGAATATGAAACAAGTCTTCAAATTGTAATAGACTTATTAGATGAAATTGTGCTAGTTTTAGGGGATGAAAATATTACCTTTGAAAGATATAGCAAAATTTTAAAAATGGGATTTACTCAAAGCAACTTAGGAACCATACCTGCTACAGCAGACCAAGTAATTGTAGGAGATATTGATCGCTCGAGGTCTCATAAAGTAAAAATAGCTTTTCTAATTGGGCTAAATGATGGTAGTTTTCCAAGTACACAAAAAGACGAAGGATTTTTAGATGACGCAGATAGAAATTATTTAAAAACAAAAGGAATAGAACTTGCTAAAAACAGCATAGAGCAATTATATGACGAGAATTTTAACATTTATAAAGCATTTACTACTGCAGAAGAAAAACTTTATTTATCTTATCTTTCTTCAGATGCAGAAGGAAAGTCCTTACGACCTTCTATTTTAATTCATAAAATAAAGCGTATGTTTCCAAATTTAAAAGAACAAAGTGATGTTGTAGAAAGAAAAAGTGAAATTCTTTTAAAAAATACTACCTTTGATGAACTTCTTATTCAACTTAGAAACTTTCAAATGGGAATTAGCATTTCTCCTATTTGGTTTCAAGTATATAAATATTACTCAGATCATGAACCAGAAAAACTAAAAAATGCATTAAAAGCTTTGCAATATGAAAACACGCCAGAACCATTAGAACCAGAAAAACTACAAAAGCTTTATGGTAATACATTAAAAACAAGTGTATCTAGATTAGAAAAATATCAATCATGTGCTTTTTCATATTACTTAAAATATGGACTAAAATTAAAAGAAGCAAATGATTTTAAAGTACAATCTATTGATACTGGTAATTTTATGCATGAAGTGATAGATAGCTTTTTTGATTATTTAGAAGAAGAAAACTTAAATGTGAAAAAGATTACAACAGAACAAATACAAACAATTACACAGCAAATTGTAGAAGAAAAATTGACCCTAAAAAAATATGACATTTTTAATAGTATTCCAAAATATAGAATATTAGCGCAAAGACTAAAAAAAGTAATTGTAAAATTTATGCAATATATTGTGGAAAGTATTCAAAAAAGCGAATTTGAAGTACTAGGACATGAAATGGAATTTAAAGAAGGAAAAGACTATCCACCAATTGTATTTGAATTACAAGATGGTAAACAAGTAGAAATTACCGGAAAAATAGACAGAATGGATATTGCAAAAACACCGGATGGAAATTACATACGAATTATTGACTATAAATCTTCTATTAAAAATATCAATTTAAATGAAGTATTAGCAGGATTGCAATTACAACTTTTAACATACTTAGATGCAGCTTGCAAAAAGGAAGATGTACTACCAGCAGGCGTATTTTACTTTAATTTAATAGACCCTATTATCAATGGAAGCCAAACCATGTCAGAAGAAGAAATTGAAGCGGAACTTCGCAAACAATTTAAAATGCAGGGACTTATTTTAGCAGATAGCAAAATTGTGCGTAAAATGGATACAACCTTAACCTCAGGCCCTTCTGATATTGTACCAGCTTATATTAACAAAGAAGGAGAAGTAAGCAAAAGATCCAATGTACTAAACCAAAAACAATTTGAAAACTTGCAAAGTTATATGGAAAAAATAATTAAGCAAATATCAGAAGAAATATTACATGGAAATATAGCAATAGAACCATATTACCAGTTGCAAAACAAGAAAACTCCTTGTGAATATTGCGAATATAAAGCAATTTGCCAATTTAACCAAACCACAAAAAATCATTACCGCTATATTACTAATCAAGAAGTAAATATAGAAGCTTAAAAATAAAGTAAAGTATAGAAAGATAGAGCTTGTTCTTTTTACAATTATTAGAAGCAGTGTTAATGAATTTAAAAAATTTTCTTAAAAAGTATAAAGAAAAAGACAGAAGTAGAATATAACAGCAACAAATTAAGAAAGTAAACAAGAAAAGAAAGTAAGAAAGGGATAAAATCACTATGCAAAAAATTTTAAATGAAAACCTAGTTTATCAAAACAAAAATGGAATAGAATATATTCAATTTAAAAAACTATTACAGTATCCAGAAATTACCCACTGCTATACTTTAAGAAGTAACAATAAACTAGACTTTCCACCTGTTTATAAAGATGCAAAAACATTAAAGCAAAGTTATGAAAAAATAGCAAATGCCTTAGGAATAGATGCAAGTAGTATTATTAAACCACATCAAACCCATACCGATAGAGTGGAAATTGTTGCTAGACAAGCAATATCACTAGATAAAATAGAACAAAATAAAGCACAAAATCTAGATGACATGCCACAATTTAATGAAGTAGATGGACTGCTTACCAATCAAAAAGGAATCACTCTATGCACCACATCTGCAGATTGTATTTCTTTATTATTCTATGACCCAGTAAAAAAAGTAATAGGAAGTGTTCATTCTGGTTGGAAAGGAACCTTGCAAGGAATTAGTAAAAAAGCAGTAGAAAAAATGTTGCAAGAATATCAAAGCAATCCAGAAGATATTATTTGTTGCATATGCCCTAGCATTAGAAAGTGCTGTTTTGAAGTAGATGAAGATGTAAAAGAACTATTTTGGCAAAAATATAAGAACTTGCCAAACATAGAAGAAATCATTCAAAATGGAAAAATAATAGAGAAAAAACAAAAATACCATATCGATACTGTGAAAATAAATCAAGAATTATTAAAGCAAATAGGACTAAAACAAGAAAATATCATAGATAGTAACATTTGCACTATGTGTCATCCAGAATATTTTCACTCCTATCGTGCAGACAAAGAAAATTCAGGAAGAAATGCAGCAATGATTAGCTTAATCAATTGAAAAAAAGAAAATTAAAGGAGAAAGATATGTTACCAAACAAATTAAACAAGGGAGAAACCATAGGGCTAATAGCCCCATCTAGTCCAATAGAAAAAGATGATTTAGAAATCATTAATCAATCTATTATGCTAATGGAAAGTTCAGGATTCCACATAAAATTTGCAGAAAATGCATTGCACAACACACTTGGCTATGGAGCAACAGCAAAACAAAAAGCAGAAGACATTAATACTATGTTTGAAGATAAAGAAGTAAAAGCCATATTTTGCGTTTCCGGAGGATTTAATTCCAATAGTACATTTGACTATTTAGATTATGACAAAATAAAATATAATCCAAAAATAATATGTGGATTTAGTGACTCTACCTCAATTTTAAATGTGATTTACCAAAAAACAGGATTAGTTACTTTTCATGGACCAACTTTCAAAGCACTTACTTCTTGGCAAACCAGTTATGGATATGAAGAAGTCATTAAACGTTTCGTAGAAGGAGCCTTAAGCTTAGGACAAGCAGATGACGAATATACCACAATCAAAGAAGGAGTAGCAAGAGGAATATTAGTAGGAGGAAATTTAAGCTTAGTAAATGAAATGGTAACAGGAAAATATGCCATTGACTTTACAGATAAAATTCTATTTTTAGAAGAACTATTTTTAGAAACACCACCAGCTTTAGTAAGTAACTATTTTTACCATATGAAGCAAAATGGAGTATTTGATAAAATAAAAGGAATTTGGCTTGGTAATTATGATGGAAGTGTTAGCATAGAACAAATATTATTAGACACCTTAGAAGGAGAATATAAATTTCCTATTATCAAATCTAACAATTTTGGTCATATTGATAAAAAAACAGTTATCCCAATTGGAACCATAGCAAAAATAGATACTTATTCAGATGTAAAAATAGAGCTAACAGAAAATTGTGTGTGTTAATGGTGAAAGAAATAAAGCAAAAATGGAGTGTATTAGTGACAAAGGTAATGAAACAAAAAAATTAATATGTTAATGGCGAAAGGAATGGAACAAAAAATGTATGATCATTGGGAAGAATTAGAACAAAGTATTAGTAATTGTCAAAAATGTAAATTATGCAAAGAAAGAAAACATATTGTATTTGGAGAAGGAAATAAACAAGCAGACCTTATGTTTATAGGAGAAGGCCCTGGTGCAGATGAAGATATGCAAGGTCTTCCATTTGTAGGAAAAGCAGGTCAACTTATGAACAAAGCATTTCAAGGTTTAGGATTAGATAGAAAAGAAGTATATATTACAAACATTGTAAAATGTAGACCACCTAAAAACCGTGTGCCAGAAGATGACGAAGCATCTGCTTGCCTAGATTACTTAAGAAACCAAGTAATTTTAGTAAAGCCAAAAATAGTAGTATTATTAGGAAGTACTGCGTTAAAAAACATTTTAGGAAAAGACTATGGTATTACTTCTTCAAGAGGCAAATGGATAGAACAAAAAGGAATAAAATACATGCCAACATGGCACCCAGCAGCTTTATTAAGAGATGAAAACAAGAAGATAGAATTTTGGGAAGATTTAAAAGAAGCAGTAAAGGAATATGAAATGTTAAAACAGAAAACAGGGTAGTAACAAGTTTATATAACCAAAAAATATAAGTTTTAAATATAGTCGAAACTTTTTGAAAAAATAAAAAACTTTCGAGTATACTCGAAACTAAAAAACAAGAAAGGAACATGTAGCATAAAAAGCTAACATAAGGTAAAAAAATGGAAAAAGAAATATTAGAAAAAGCACAATATTGTTTAAATTGTAAAAATCCGCTATGTAGAACAGGTTGCCCACTAGGAAACCATATACCAGACTTTATAGCACAACTAAAAGAAGGAAATGTTCAACAAGCTTATGAAATTTTAACACAAACTACAGTTTTATCTGCTGTTTGTGGAAGAATTTGCCCACACCAAAAACAATGCCAAGGAAAATGTGTAAGAGGTATTAAGGGAGAATCTGTATCTATAGGAGAATTAGAAGCTTATGTAGGAGATTTTGCATTAGAAAATAGGGATAGTTTGCTAAACTGTTACCTAAAACAAGGTATGCCAAAAGAGCCTAACAACAAAAAAGTGGCAGTTATTGGTGGGGGACCTGCAGGTCTTACTGCAAGTGCCTTTTTAAGAAAACAAGGTTTTCAAGTAACAATTTATGAGAAGCAAAATAAGTTGGGTGGAATTTTGCAAAGAGGAATTCCAGAGTTTCGCTTAAATAAAGAAATTGTACAAAAAACAGTTGCTCAAATTTTAAATTTGGGAATTCAAGTAGAATATGAAAAAGAGCTTGGAAAAAATATTACTTTAGAAGAATTAAGACAAAAATATGATGCTGTTTTACTTACCATTGGGGCTAATGTTCCAAGAAAAATGGTAATTCCAGGAGAAGAACTTGAAGGTGTCTATGGTGGAAACAGCTTATTAGAAAATCAAAATCATCCAGACTATAGCAACAAAAAGGTAGCCATTATTGGTGGTGGAAATGTGGCAATGGATTGTGCTAGAACCATAAAGAGGTTAGGTGCAAGCAGGGTAGTGGTGATTTATAGAAGGTCAGAAGAAGAAATGCCAGCAGAAAGAAAAGAAATCGAAGATGCTAAAAAAGAAGGGGTAGAATTTCTATTTTTAAATAATATTACTAAAGTTTTAGGTAGCAATCATGCAGAAAAAATAGAATGTATCAAAACTAAATTAGTGGAGCAAGAAGGAGAAAGTAGAAAAGTACCAGTAGATATCGAAAACAGCAACTATGTAATGGATATGGACTATGTAGTTATGGCAGTTGGTGGAAAAGTAGAAAAAGAAGTTTTGGAAAATAGCAATATAGAAATGAGTAAAAAGAAATATATAGCTATTAATGAAAATAATCAAACTTCTTGTGAAAAGGTATTTGCAGCAGGAGATGTGGCAGGTACAGAGTCTACTGTTGCATGGGCTGCAAGAGACGGAAGAAATGTAGCAGAAAAAATAGCTCAATATTTAATGGATTAAAAAAGCTTATCTTTATAGAACATAATATATAATTCAATTTTATAAAAAATTAATAATAAATGAAAAACAAAAACAAAACAGACAAAGGAAAAAGAATAAGAAATCTTATATTTCTCCTATTCTTTTTCTTTCTCTCCATTCCAAGCAAATAATTTCTTTAAAGAACGCATGAAACGAGCAAATTTAGAGTCTTTTACAGCAACTAAAGCAACATTATTTAAAATAGCATTATAACGTTCTTCCAATGCAGCCATTTGCTGAATATAGTAATTATTAAAATCATAGTTATTTTCTGTAATGCCAATAAAATTTTGATAATTATATAATTTTGCACGGTAAATTTCTATTTCCTGTGTGGTTGTTAGTTTGTTAAATTCGTTGTTAAAATACGAAGTATAAATGAGATGTTGTGTTTGCATAAAAGTATTTTTTAATTCTTGTTTTAAGTTTGCTATTTTATTAGATATTTTAAATGCCTTTTTATCTTCACATTTGTCATCCAATAATTGCTGATTTAGCAAAATAATTTTTTCTTCTATATTTAAAATATCGTCTAACTTATCTTGAATTTGCAAAAATTCTTTCTTTCCTAACAGTTTCATAGCATCTAATTTAAACTGGTCTGTGCTAAAAAAGGTACTGTCCCATAAAATATCTTCTCCAATTAAATTAGCTAATTGTCTTACCAAATTACAAAGTAAAGGATAATAATTAGGACTATTGGTAGAAAGGGATATATCATAATATTTTACAACATCCTCTTGTTGATTTAATACTTTTGCAGTAGCAAGCTGTACAGCCCCTTCATTTAAAGCCATTCCATAAATATTCCATTCACCATATTCACAAAGACCTAAGCGGTATAAATTTCCTTTTTGATCTTTTACTTCTTGAATATAGTGGATGAATTCATGAATTGCAAATTTTTCTAATTCATCTAAAGGAACTCCCTCTTTAAAATAGATGGAAGAATTTTTATAAAAATAATTAGCTTCTGCAAAACCTTCTGGCATTTTTGCAAGATACATAGGAATTCTAGAAAACTCAATAAATAGTTGATTTGGAATAAAATGAGCTCTAGGAAAAGCTTTGCAAATTTTTTCAGAAACGTTTTTGGCAAGCGAATTAACACTTAAGGTATCTAATCTACCAACAATTTCAATTCCATCTTTTTTTAATTCTGATTCTATATTCATGAAAATTTATTTCTCCTTGGTATAATCTTATTATATTATATAACACTTTCTGACAAAAATGTATGACATTTTAATTACAGTTATATTACAAATTGATTACAAAATCTTGTCAACGGGGACGGAGAATTTTGACAACTTTTAGTTTTAACTTCTTTCTAATTTCTTTTTTGAAAAAAGTTGTCAAAATTCTCCGTCCCCGTTGACACTAATTGACATAATTCTCTAAAAAGAGTATAATAGAACTATTACCAGTGCAAGGCACTGTTTAAGGAGGTAAGTTTCATAATGGAAACTATCATTAATCAAGATTTCAACGTTCAAATGGATATCGGTAAAACTTATATCCGGTTCCAGGATTTAGAAGATTTGGAACAAGATCGGGTAACTTACTATGTTTCTTTACAGAAAGTAGAGACACTCTGCGCTGGAGCAGGAATTTCCAGGCTTGAGGCCGCTCTTATTCTTGGAAAGATTCAGCAGGTTCTTATTGAATGCTTGAAGTTTAATAAGCCTGATAGAGAACGCAAGTGCAGACATGAGAGAAAGGTACAGAAAATTCCGGAAGATATTTTGATTAGCACTTTGTGCAATATATTGGAAGTAATGACTTTTGAGCAGCTCTTTGGTAAGGTATCTGATATGAAATATTATCAGATTGAAGATTTGTGCAATTCGCCGGACCCAATTACTTTCCTCGAAAGACTGTAAAGAACCAAAAGCATGGGAAGGAACGCATTGTGTTTTTAAAATGAAAACCTCAAAAAGACCGCCGTTTTGGCGGTCTTTTTTTTTGACACTATTTCACAACAATATTATAAATCTTATTTTTAACATAAATTTCTTTTACAATATTTTTGCCAGCAGTTGCATTTTGGATACTTTCTAAGGCATGCACTTTTTCTTTTACAGTGCTTTCTTCTGCATCTAATGAAATAGCTACAGTTGCCTTTACTTTTCCATTTACTTGAATTGGAATTTCAATTTCATCATCTATGGTTTTAGATTCATCATAAGTAGGCCAAGTTGTACTACTAATTGGAGTGCTATTACCCATTAATTCATATAGTTCTTCTGTCATATGTGGAGCAAATGGGTTTAACAATTGTAAAAATGTTTTAAATTCTGCTTTATTAATTCTCTTTAATCTATAAAACTCATTTACCATTGTCATAAATGTTGCAACAGAAGTATTAAATTTCATTTCTTCAATATCAGAAGAAACTTTTTTAATAGCTTTATGCATCATTTTTTCAAATTCAGGAGAATAGATATCTCCTTCTACTAAGAAATCTTGCATATTCCAAACACGGTCTAAGAATTTATGACATCCACGAATACTTTCCATAGACCATGGAGCGGTTTGGTCAAATGGTCCCATAAACATTTCATATACACGGAAAGTATCTGCACCGAATTCTTTTACAATATCATCTGGATTGATAACATTTCCCTTAGATTTTGACATTTTTTCGCCGTTTGCACCTAAAATCATACCATGTGAAGTACGTTTTTGGTAAGGCTCTTTGGTTGGAACAACGCCAATGTCATATAAAAATTTATGCCAAAATCTGGAATATAATAAGTGTAAGGTAGTATGTTCCATTCCACCATTATACCAATCTACAGGACTCCAATATTCTAAAGCTTCTTTAGAAGCTAAAGCTTTATCATTGTGTGGGTCCATGTATCTTAAGTAATACCAAGAAGAACCAGCCCATTGAGGCATCGTATCTGTTTCACGTTTTGCTTTTCCATGGCAATGTGGACAAGTGGTATTAACCCATTCTGTATGTCTTGCAAGAGGAGATTCTCCATTTTCTCCAGGTTCATAATCTTCTACATCTGGTAATACCAAAGGAAGTTCTTCTTCTGGAAGTGGAACCCAACCACATTTTTCACAATATACCATTGGAATTGGTTCACCCCAATAACGTTGTCTTGAAAATACCCAGTCACGTAGTTTATAATTTACTTTTCTTTTACCAATTCCTTTTTCTTCTAAGTGATTGATTACTGTGCTAATTGCTTCTTTTACCGATAATCCATTTAAAAAGCCAGAATTGATTAATTTACCAGTAGCAACATCTGTAAATGCTTCTTTTTGTACATCACAAACCACATTATGGTCTGCAGATTCAATAACAGGAATAATAGGTAAATTAAATTTTTTTGCAAATTCCCAGTCTCTTGTATCGTGTGCAGGAACCGCCATAATGGCACCAGTACCATAAGTAATTAATACATAGTCAGAAACCCAAATTGGAATTTCTTTTCCTGTTAAAGGATTAATTGCTCTTAGGCCTTTAATTTCTACACCAGTCTTTTCTTTATTTAATTCTGAACGCTCAAAATCAGATTTTAAACTTGCTTGTTTTTGATATTCTTTTACTTCATCTAAATTTGTAATATCATTAGCAAGCTCTTTAATCATTGGATGTTCTGGAGCAACAACCATGTAAGTTGCACCAAATAAAGTATCAGGACGAGTGGTATAAACCACAAGTTCTTGGCTATGGTTTGCAATTTTAAAGGTTACCTCAGCACCTTCACTTCTACCAATCCAATTTTTTTGCTGAGCCTTAATTTTATCTAGAAAATCTACATCATCTAAATCATCAATTAATCTTTGTGCATATTCTGTAATTTTAAGCATCCATTGGCTCTTTTCTTTTTGCACAACAGGACTTCCACATCTTTCACAAACGCCATTTACAACTTCTTCATTGGCAAGACCAACCTTGCATCCTGTACAGAAATTAATAGGCATAGTTGCTTTATATGCTAAACCATGTTTGTATAGTTGAATAAAAATCCATTGAGTCCATTTATAGTAATTAGGATCAGTGGTATTTACTTCTCTGGACCAATCAAAAGAAAAGCCAAGAGCCTTTAGTTGTTCCCTAAAATGCTCAATATTTTTCTCTGTTGTAATTTTAGGGTGAACATGATTTTTAATAGCATAATTTTCAGCAGGCAAGCCAAAAGCATCAAAACCAATTGGATATAATACATTATAGCCTTCCATTCTTTTCTTTCTAGCAATAATATCTAAAGCAGTATAGCTTCTAGGATGCCCAACATGAAGACCTTGTCCAGAAGGATAAGGAAATTCAATTAATCCATACCATTTCTTTTTTGTTTTATCATCTTTGGCAAAAAAAGTACCTTCGCTATACCATTTATCTTGCCACTTTTTTTCTACTTTTGCAAAATCATAACTCATACCATTCTCTCCTTCTTGGGGACGGTTCTCAGTGGCCCCATTTGGGGTTACTTGGGACACTTCAGCTACTTTGAACAAAAAAAGTTACTATACAGAATAACCTGAGAAACTCAAAATCCACCTATTTATTTTAAAGCTAAAAACTTAATATTTTAAGTCTAGTTTTCAATATTAACAAGTATTATATATCAAAATGTACAGAAAATAAAGTAAAAGTGCAAAAAAAAGATGATTTTACTCAAAAAAATCTTAAAATTTACAGTTAGTATTTAGGTTTTGGATTGTTTAACCCCGATGGAAAATAAAAAACAAAAAGAAAACTTGTATAAAATAAAAAAAGAAGGAAATAATTTACTTAAAAGGACTGGCTATAAAAGCTTAAGTTAAAAAATTTAGATAATTTAGGAGGAAATGAATATGTCAAATCAAGTAGTAGACAAGCTAAATCAATTTTTATCCGATTTAGCAGTATTTTATCGTAAAGTACAAAATTATCATTGGAATGTGAAAGGAAAAGATTTTTTTGTAGTGCATAGCAAATTAGAAGAATATTATGATGAAATTAATGAACAAATTGATGAAGTTGGGGAACATATTTTAATTTTAGGTGGAGAGCCACTAGGAAGTATGAAAGATTATTTAGCTAATACGAAAATCGAAGAAGCTAAAAATGAAAAAATAAGTAGTTGCAACATTTTTCAAAACTTAGAAAAAGATTATACAACTTTAAAAGATTGCGCTTGCCAAATAAAAGAATGTGCAGAAAATGAAAAAGATTATGCAACCTCTAGTCTAATGGATGACTATATCAAAGAATATGGAAAAATTTTATGGATGATTAAGCAGAACAATATGCAATAGTAATTGATAGTTAGTGTAAAAATATGCTAGGAAAAATGAAACGGCAATTTGAAAAAATGAGGTATTTGTGGTAAAATAGAAGCAGGTAAGCCATGTGTTTACTATATTTGAATAGGTTTATATATAACGCGATAAGGAGGATTGTAATAAAATGCTAAGCATTACACAGCGTATAAAAAAGATACAAGAAGAATTACCAATGCTTATTTGCATTTTACAAGAAGGAATCAAACTATTGGAAGAAACTACGCAAACTGCAAACACTTCCCCTAGCAAAAAATTAGACTACTTTAGATACCTTTTTTTATATCACAATCGGATACAAACTTTAGAAGAAAACTTTTTAGAGTTGAAGCCTGAAATGATTATGCTAGATCAACAAATAGAAACTTTGCTAGAATATGGAGAAGGATGCTATCCTCAAGTAAAAAGGACATTAAAAAGTATGCTTGAAGAACTACAAAACTTACCCCAAATATAAACCGAAAGGCTCCCAGAATTAATTTCTGGGGGTTCTTATTTTTCCTTTAAATATAAGCTATAACTTTATGGATAAGAGTTTACAGTGTATCCAGTACAAAACATGAAATGTAAAAATATACATAAAGTGAAAAATAGTTTTTTAAGTAATTCCATAAAAAATTGCATCAAAAGAAAAGTAAAATACTATAAAAAATTGAAACTTAAATTTTATAATATATTTACAATACAAATTGGTTAGTATATAATAGCAAAGAAAGATAACAATTCACTAGTATATAACAATAAAAAAAGGCTATACTAACAAAAGAAAGAATTGAAGGAGGATCACATATGGCAAAAGAAGTAAGCGAAGAAGAAAAAATAAGAATACAGGAAATGATAGATAAATTAATAGAAAAAGCCAAAAAAGCATCCAAAGAATATTTAGAATTAAAACAAGACCAAGTAGATGAAATTGTAAAACAAATGGCTATGGCAGGGTTAGAACATCATATGGAACTTGCTAAAATGGCAGTAGAAGAAACCGGCCGTGGCATTTATGAAGATAAAATTACAAAGAATATGTTTGCAACAGAATATGTATATCATAGTATTAAATATGACAAAACTGTTGGTGTTATTTCAGAAAATGAAGAAGAAGGTTATGAAGAAATAGCAGAGCCAATTGGAATTATTGCAGGAGTTACTCCAGTAACAAATCCAACTTCTACTACCATGTTTAAATCTTTAATTGCTGCTAAAACAAGAAATGTTATTATTTTTGGATTTCATCCATCTGCACAAAAATGCAGTACTAGAGCAGCAGAAATTTTAAGAGATGCTGCTGTAAAAGCAGGGGCACCAGAAGATTGTATTTTATGGATTGAAGAACCATCTATTACTGCAACTATGGCACTTATGAACCACCCAGATGTTAACTTAATTTTAGCTACAGGTGGAAGTGGAATGGTAAAATCTGCGTATTCTTGTGGAAAACCAGCTTTAGGTGTAGGACCAGGAAACGTACCTTGTTATATAGAAAAAACGGCTAAATTAAGAACTTCGGTAAATGATTTAGTATTGTCAAAGTCTTTTGACAATGGAATGATTTGCGCTTCTGAACAGTCAGCAATTGTAGATAGAGAAATTCATGAAGAGTTTGAAAAACTCATGAAAGAAGCAGGATGCTATTTCTTAGATGGAGAACAAACACAAAAATTAAGAAGTAGTATGTTTAATGCAGAAAAAGGGGAAGCATTAAATTCTGATATTGTAGGACAAAGTCCTTACCATATTGCGCAAATGGCTGGAATAGAAATACCAAAAGATACGAAAGTATTAGTATTAAAAGAAAATGGGGTAGGAATAGAATATCCATTTTCGAAAGAAAAATTAAGCCCTGTACTTGCTTACTATATTGTAGAAAATGCAGAGGAAGGAATTGACTTAGCAGAAAAACTAATTGAATTTGGTGGATTAGGTCATTCTGCCGTTATTCATTCGGAAAATAAAGATGTTATTCAAAAATTCTCTGAGAAAGTAAAAGTAGGTAGAATTATTGTTAATTCTCCTTCTACCCATGGAGCCATTGGAGATATTTATAACACCAATATGCCATCTTTAACATTAGGATGTGGAACATTTGGTGGTAACTCTACTACAGCCAATGTATCTTCTGTTAACCTAATCAATATTAAAAGAGTAGCCAAAAGAAGGGTAAATATGCAATGGTTTAAAGTTCCACAAAAAATCTATTTTGAAGCAGGATCTATTGCTTACTTAGAAAAAATGCCTAATATTTCAAGAGCATTTATTGTAACAGATCCAGGTATGGTAGAATTTGGTTATGTAGATAAGATTTTATACCATTTAAGAAAAAGAAATACTTATGTCCATTCTGAAATTTTTTCAGATGTAGAATCAGACCCATCATTTGACACTATTTATAAAGGTGTAGCAATGATGAAGGAATTTAAACCAGATGTCATTATTGCTCTTGGTGGAGGAAGCCCAATAGATGCGGCAAAGGGTATGTGGTTATTTTATGAACATCCAGAAGCAGACCCAGAAGGCATGAAGTTAAAATTTATGGATATTCGAAAAAGAACCTATAAATTCCCAAAACTAGGAACAAAGGCCCAGTTGGTAGCAATTCCAACTACTTCTGGAACAGGTTCAGAAGTAACTTCTTTTGCAGTTATTACAGATAAGAAAAATAACAAAAAATACCCGCTAGCAGATTATGAACTAACACCAGATGTAGCAATTGTAGACCCAGACTTAGTTATGAGTCTTCCAAAATCTATTACAGCAGATACTGGAATGGATGTGTTAACACATGCTATTGAAGCTTATGTTTCTAATATGGCATCAGACTATACAGACGGATTAGCAGAAAAAGCAGTAGAATTAGTATTCAAGAATTTAAGAGAAGCTTACTACCATGGCGACAATAGTTATGCAAGAGAAAAAATGCATAATGCTAGTACAATAGCAGGAATGGCATTTACTAATGCATTTTTAGGAATTAACCATTCCCTTGCTCATAAAATAGGAGGAGAATTCCATTTACCACATGGTAGAATTAATGCCATTTTATTACCATATGTTATTAGATATAACAGCCAAAGACCAACAAAATTTGTCTCTTTCCCAAAATATGAATATTTTATTGCAGACCAAAAATATGCAGACCTTTCTAGAAGAATGAATTTCCCTGCTTATGGAAATGAAGAAGGAGTCAATTCGTTAATTACAGAAATTAAAAAGTTAAATGCAGATTTGAATATACCAAGATCCTTCCAAGAAGCCGAAATTCCAGAACAAGAATTTTTAAGCAAAGTAGATATGCTTGCGGATAGAGCTTTTGAAGATCAATGTACTACTGCAAACCCAAGACTTCCTTTAGTAGAAGAATTAAAGCAAATTTTATTAGACAGCTATTATGGAAGAGATGTTTAATGATATAAAATATTTTGTGGACAAAATTACAATTTTAGAATAGAAAACAAGAAGGTAGGCAAGGTTGAAACGAATTGACATAATTTTACAATTATGGTATAATAAAAATTATCAGCAATTAGCTGAAACAACTTGTATAGGAGAGATAACAATGGACAAGACAACACGGGCTATTGAAATGTTGAGACTCATGGAGCAGAATGGATATAACCTGCAAGATGTAATTGACATGCTATGTCAATACAAAGCAACTGAACAAAAGCCCGCTGGACAGAAGGAAGAATCCCCTTTGGAAGTGCGTATAAGCCAGCTTTTAATTCAATTGGGGATACCGGCCAGTCTATTAGGGTATCACTATTGCAGAGATGCAATTAGCATTATGTATAAACAAGAGGAATGCTCGATTACAAAAGACGTATATCGGCTAGTAGCGGAAAAATGGAATACTACGCCGGCACGAGTAGAACGAGGTATTCGGAATGCCATAGAAGTTTGCTTTGACAGAGGAAACACGGAAAAACTCGAGCAATACTTTGGCTATAGCTTGTCACCAAAAAAAGGAAAGGCAACTAATAGCGAATTTATTGCAACTCTGGCGGAAATTATGAGAATGGAGGATCACCAGAAGATAAGTTAATTTCTCTCCAAAGTAGCGGAAATGTAAAAACATTTTCCGCTACTTTTTTTGGTGGGATACTTGTATTTTCTAGAAAAAGTAGGTATAATTAGAACATGTGTAACTTAAATCTTACGGTTTATAGGTAAAACCTTTTTTAAAAAACCTAAATAGAAAGAAAAAAGGTGAAAAAGATGGCAAATGTAAGCAAGGAAGAACTATTGCATATTGCAAATCTTGCAAGTTTAAATATTAAGGAAGAAGAAATAGATAGTTATTTGGCAAATTTGCAAGATATTTTAAATTTTGCAAATATTGTAAATAAAGCACCAATTGATGGACTAGGAGAAACCATTGGTGCCAATGACAGCTTTAATGTATTTCGTAAAGATGAAATTAAAGAATTTAAAGATAAAGATTTATTACTTTCTAATGCACCAGAAAAAGAAAGAAATATGTTTAAAATTCCAAAAGTAATTCAATAATAATTCGGTAAAATAAAGATTACCATTTAAAAGTAATAATTGAAAACAAACTATTAACAAAACCTAAAGAGCGGAGGTAAAGAAATGGACATTACCAATTTAACAGTACATGAGCTTAAAGATAAGATAAAAAGCAATGAGCTTAGTATTATAGATATTACAAAAGCTTATGTAGAAAAAATAAATGAGAAAGAAAAAGATGTACAAGCTTTTATTACTACTTTAACACAAGAAGCTTTAGAACAAGCAAGTAGCATACAAAAAGGGATTGAAGAAGGATGTATAACAGGAGATTATGCAGGTATTCCCATAGGAATTAAAGATAATATTTGTACCAAAGGTATAAAAACTACCTGTGCTTCTAAAATGCTAGAAAATTTTGTATCTCCCTATGATGCGAGTGTAGTAGAAAAACTAAAGCAAGAACATCTTATTAATTTAGGAAAACTAAATATGGATGAATTTGCTATGGGAGCTTCTACAGAATATTCTTATTTTAAGAAAACAAGAAATCCTAGAAATTTAAATACAGTACCTGGTGGTTCTTCAGGTGGGTCTGCAGCAGCAGTAGCTGCTAATATGGTACCATGGGCCTTAGGTTCAGACACAGGTGGATCTATTCGTCAGCCAGCAAGTTTTTGTGGTGTAGTAGGACTAAAACCAACCTATGGTTTAGTATCTCGTTATGGTTTAGTAGCATTTGCTTCTTCTTTAGACCAAATAGGACCTATTACTAAAGATGTAGAAGATGCGGCTATTTTATTAAATATCATTGCAGGACATGATGAAAAAGATACTACTTCTGTAAATATAGAAAAGAAAGACTATACAAAGGCTTTAAAAAATAGTGTCAAAGGCTTAAAAATAGGAATTCCAAAAGAGTACTTTGGAGAAGGAATCAATAAAGAAGTAAAAGAAAAATTAGAACAGGCAATTCAAAAATATAAAGAGTTAGGGGCAGAAGTAGAAGAATTTTCTTTAGATATTGCAGACTATGCTTTAGCAACTTACTATATTATAGCCTGTGCAGAAGCAAGCTCTAACTTAGGGAGATTTGATGGCATTCGTTATGGATACCGTACACAAAATTATAGTAATTTAAAAGAATTGTTCAAAAATTCCAGAAGTGAAGGATTTGGAGCAGAGGTAAAAAGAAGAATTATATTAGGAACTTATGTATTATCATCCGGTTATTATGATGCCTATTACAAAAAAGCACAGCAAGTAAGAACTTTAGTAAAAAATGAATTTAAAAAAGCTTTTGCAAAATATGATGTATTATTAACACCAACATCACCTACTGTAGCATTTGAAATAGGAACAAAATCCAATAATCCTTTAGAAATGTATTTAGCAGATATTTGTACAGTATCTGTAAACATTGCAGGATTACCAGCAATATCTATTCCATGTGGAGTAGATAGCAAAAATATGCCAATTGGTATGCAACTAATTGGAAACCACTTTGCAGAAGAAACCATTTTAAATGCAGCTTATGCTTTTGAAAAAATCAGCCACTAGGGACGTTCCTTTTTGGCTGAAAATCAGCCAAAAGGGACAGTCCTTATAAAGTCCAAAAGATAATTTCTAGCCAAAAAAGAGAAAGGTTAGCATAAAAGTTAGCAAGGAGTGTCCCAAGTGGTTGAAAATCGACCAAAAAGGACCGTCCCCAATGGCTGAAATAAGGAGGAAGAAATAATGTCAAGAGAAGATTATGAGGTAGTTGTAGGACTAGAAGTCCATGCAGAACTTTCTACGAAAACAAAAATATTTTGTAATTGCCCTACAGAATTTGGAGCTGAGCCTAATACACATGTATGCCCTGTTTGTATGGCAATGCCAGGAGCTCTTCCTGTGCTTAATGAAAAAGTAGTAGAATATGCTGTAAAAGCAGGGCTTGCTACCAATTGTACCATAGCAAAAGAAAGTAAAAATGATAGAAAAAATTACTTTTATCCAGATCTTCCAAAGTCTTATCAGATTTCTCAATTTGATAAACCACTTTGTGAACATGGTTATGTAGAAATAGAGGAAGATGGCGAAAAAAAGAAAATTGGAATTACTAGAATACATATAGAAGAAGATGCTGGAAAATTAAATCATAATGAGTTTGGCGGAGGAAGTTTAGTAGATTTAAATAGGGCAGGAGTTCCTTTAATAGAAATTGTATCTGAGCCAGATATGAGATCAGCTCAAGAAGCGGAAAGTTATTTAAGAAAAATAAAATCTATTTTAGAGTATATAGAAGTATCTGACTGTAAAATGCAAGAGGGGTCTTTAAGAGCAGATGTAAATGTTTCTGTTATGAAAAAGGGTTCTAACAAATTCGGAACTCGTACAGAAATGAAAAATATGAACTCTTTTAGGTCTATTGTAAGGGCAATTGAATATGAAGTAGAAAGACAAATAGAAGTAGTAGAAAATGGTGGTACCATTGAACAAGAAACTTTAAGATGGGATGATGTATCTGGAAAAACTTTTTCTATGAGAGATAAAGAAGATGCACAAGATTACCGTTATTTTCCGGAACCAGATTTAGTTGCTATTCGTTTGTCTGATGAATATGTAGAAAATATTCGCAAAAATTTACCAGAGCTTCCTGAAAGTAGAAGACAAAGATATTTAACTGAATATGGACTTTCAGAAAAAGATAGTAGAATGTTAACATCTTCTAAATATTTATCTGATTTGTTTGAACATACTTTAGCGATTTGTAAAAATCCAAAAGCAGTTGCAAACTGGCTATTATCAGATATTTCTAGAATTTTAAATGAGCAAGAATTAGAGCCAGACCAAATTCCATTTACAGCAGAACATTTGGCTAAAATGATTATGCTAATAGAAAAAGGAACTATTAGTAGTGCGATTGGTAAAAAAGTATTAGAGGAATTATTTGAAAATCCAAAAGACCCAGAAGAAATTGTAAAAGAAAAAGGATGGATTCAAATCTCTGATGAAGGTGCTATTAAAGAAGTAGTAATGAAAATATTAGAGAATAATCCTCAATCAATTAGTGATTATAAAGCTGGAAAAGATAGAGCACTTGGATTTTTAGTAGGTCAAGCAATGAAAGAAACAAAAGGAAAAGCAAATCCACAAATGCTTAATAAAATGTTTTTAGAAGAATTAAAAAAATAGTCATAGCAAATTAAAAATAATAAGAGTATAGAATTGTAATAACAGTATAGAATTGTAATAGCAGTATTAGAATTGTCTTTTTCAATTTTTAAAACCTTTCCCCTTTTGGACATCTGTAACGAGGCATAAATGCCTCGAACAGCTGTCACAATGGTCGCCCACGCAAGGCCTTAAAAATTTCAAAAGACAATTCTAATACTGCTTTAAATAAATTAAAACTAGTAAAAATACTATTTTGTACCAGCTTCTTTCATAATTTTTTGAAATGCAAAAGCACATATAATAAATCCCACCATAAAAAATAGGCTTGTTCTAAATAAAGAAATACCCACATAATAAATAGTAGGAATACTATATAAAAAATCATAAGTCAATAAAATTAAAATGGATACTATACTAATACCAAAAGAAAATTTAATTCCGGATTTCATTAATTCAGTAATAGAGTGATCCATTTTTTTTATTTCCATTATAAATTGATTCATCATTAACTACCTCACATTTCTATTTTATCTTATGCTAATAACAGATTATTTTATGCAGATACCTATAAAATATATAAGGCAATAAAGCATAAAGTTACATAAAACTAAATACATCTTATAACTATATTAACATAAAAGAAAATAAAAAACAAAGGAAATTATTGCTAAATCAAAAAGTAGGTAAAAGATAAACTTTTTGGGAAAACACTAAAATAGACTAAGAACTATCTTTTTCAATTTTTAAAACCTTTCCCCTTTTGGACATCTGTAACGAGGCATAAATGCCTCGAACAGCTGTCACAATGGTCGCCCACGCAAGGCCTTAAAAATTTCAAAAGATAGTTCTTAGTCTATTTCTAGTAAACCTAGAACTAAAAAAACTGTGCACAATTTTTTTAGTATGTTTTATTTCATTGCATTTAACTTTTTAGCCATGTTAGATTTTTTTCTAGCTGCTGTGTTTTTAACAATAACACCTTTTGTACATGCTTGATCTACTTTTTTAGTAGCAGCAGAAAATAATTTTGTAGCTTCTTCTTTATTTCCAGCTTCTACAGCTTGTTCAAACTTTTTAACAGCTGATTTATATCCAGATTTAATCATATTATTTCTAAGAGTTTTCTTTTCAATAACACTAACACGTTTTATAGCTGATTTAATATTTGGCATCTTATTGCACCTCCCTTTAAAGTAAGTTCATAAATTAACATTGTCTATTATACCATGCAAAGTGAATTTTGACAAGAGATTTTTGAAAATCACTTGAAAAATACAGATAAAACATATATAATAAAATTATACCAATGAAAATAAAGAAAAAATTGGAAGGAGAGATTGATATGAACATCAAAATAGTAGGAAAAGAGCTTAAAGCAACAGAGGCAATTAAAGATTATATTGGTAAAAAATCAGAAAGACTAATAAAGTATTTTGGAGAAGAATTTGACGTAACAGCAACCATCAAAACAGAAGGTGGAATGCAAGTAGCAGAAATGGAAGTAAAAACGCCAACAGATAGATTTAGAGCAGTTACTGCACACAAAGACTTATATGCATCTATAGACAAAGACATTGACATTTTAGAAGGTCAAGTTCGTAAAATGAAAACTAAAAAAGATCAACAAAACATGACAGAATCTATTCGTAATAAAGAAATGGTTAGAGAAATGCCAGAACATGAAGTAGAAGGCGAAATTATTAAAACAATTTATTATGATATTAAACCTCTATCACCAGAAGATGCGAAATTAAAATTAGAAGAAAAACCACAAGATAAATTTTTAACATTTATTAATGTAGAAACAGGTAAAGTAAGTGTTATTTATCGTTTAAAAGATAACAAAAACTATGGTTTAGTAGAACCAGAAGCTTAAAAATAGCTAAAGTTTAAAAAATAAAATTATAGTAGCAAAATAGTACATAAGTTATTATAAAAGCTATTGTTTAGAAACTAAAAAAAGAAACCTACTTAAATATGTAAATATCTAAATAGGTTTCTTTTTACGTATGAATGAATTATCAACCTTACGTAATCATAATTATTTATTCTAAAATAACTATCTCATTTGGCTTTCAGCTTGTTGGATTAATTTTTTAACCATTTGACCACCGATTTTACCAGCGTCTCTTGAAGATAAATCTCCATTATATCCTTGTTTTAAGTTAACACCAACTTCGCTAGCTACTTCATATTTGAATTTGTTAAGAGCTTCTTTAGCTTCTGGAACTACAGATTTGTTGCTGTTTGAGTTTGCCATAATTTTCACCTCCTAGAATGTGACTTATTCAAAAAAATTTTTTTAGAAAAAACTTAATTGCTTTTTCAGTATATATGATGTGCAGTTATTCTTTTTTTAAACTGGCAAATATTAGCATTTATTATATAAAAAATTATTGTGAATTCTATTTTTTTTATTATGGTCAATTAAAAAGTAACTTCTTTCCTTTATTGTTTGCTTTTGTAAAAAAATCCATTGACATTTTTCTACAAAAAATAATATAATATTTTTGTAAAAGAAATAAAGCAAATAGAAATGTAAATTTACAATTTTATAGTATTATGAAAATGATTTATAAAAATCAAGTACAGAATTATAAGAAACATACATTATTTATTCTTAAAATATTGGTAAAAGGGGATACTTATGAAAAAATTAAAAAAATTTTTAATTCTTGTTATTTTATGCTTTTGTTTATTTTCTACACAGGTTTTTGCAGATGTAGGAAGTTTTGAAGACTATAGCGGAGGAAGTTCTTGGGACAGCGGAAGTTCATGGGATAGTGGAAGTTCTTGGAGTAGTAGTTCATGGGATGATGATTATTCATCTTCTAGTTCCTCTGGTTCGGGAGGGTTCTTTATCTTTTCCGGTCCAGGACTTGTGATATTTATAATAGCAATCGTGGTTTATATTATTGTTTCAAAAAATCGTAAAAATAATCATCCATATAATTATATCCATAATAGAAAAATAGAAAGTTACAGAATGCAAGATAAACAGCAACGAGAAGCAAGAGAAAGGCAAATAGAAAACAAAATACAACAAACAGATCCAAACTTTAATAAGGAAGAATTTGTTGCATGGAGCAAAAATTTATTTATAAAATTACAGCAAGCATGGACTAATAGAGATTGGGAAACAATAAGAACCTTTGAAACAGAAAGTTTATTTGAGCAACATAAAAATCAGTTACAGGGATATATAGATAATAACCAGATTAATGTAATGGATAGAATTTGTGTAAATTATGCTAATTTGTACAATTATAGAGTAGAAGGAGACAAAGAAATTTTAGTTGTTAGACTAAATTCTAGAATGGAAGACTACATTATAGATGCTACTACTAAACAAGTGCTAAAAGGCGAAAAAGGGCTAGACAAAGTAAATACGTATTTGCTAACATTTATTAGAAAACAAGGAGTAAAAACACAAGCTGGTACAACAGAGGTAAATACAACCAATTGTCCAAATTGTGGTGCACCTACTAAAATTACTTCATCTGGAAAATGTGAATATTGTGGTAGTGTTATTACAACAGGAGAATACAATTGGGTACTTTCTAATTTAGAAAGAGAAAATGTAAGACTATAGGATGGCAAAAAATGTAATAAATAATAAAATTTAAAATAGAAAATGCAAAACGAAAATATGAAAATAGAAAAAATTAAATAATAAAATAAAAAGTAAATGAGATGTCAAGGATTATTTCATTTATAGAAAGAGAGGAAATTATGGGATTAATAAAAGCTGCAGGAGGAGCAATTAAAAGTACATTTGCAGATCAATGGAAGGAGGTTATCCGTTGTGATGATTTAAATAATGATACTTTAATGAAAAAAGTAACAACAGAAAATGGAGTAATTACTAATAAAAGTACCATTATTGTAGCACCAGGTCAATGTGCCATTATTTTCGATAATGGTAGAGTAATTGACGCAACTGCAGAAGAAGGACTTTATACATTTGATTCTTCTTCATCACCATCATTCTTTGCAGGAGATTTTGGAAAAACATTTAAGGAAATGTGGGAAAGATTTACATACAATGGAGCTAGTGCAAAACAACAAGCTGTATTTTTCTTTAATATAAAAGAAATTATTGATAATAAATTTGGCACACCAACACCAATTCCATTTCAAGACTGGTCACATCCAATTCCAAACCAAATGACTAATACTCTTTCACCAATGAGAGTAGAAATTAAATGTTTTGGAAAATATACTTTTAAAATTACAAATCCTGCTTTGTTCATGCAAGAATTGGCTGGAACTGCAGATGTTTATCCAAAAGCAAAATTAATAGAACAAATTAGAGCAGAAGTAATAGCTGTGTTTCAAAATTTAGTAAATGAATTAGGTTCAGAAAGACATAAAGTACCAGTATTAGAAATGCCAAGCCAAACAGATGAAATTAGAAAAATGATGGATGAAATGGTATTTGACGAACCTGTGAAAAAAAGAGGAATTTCAATTTTAGGATTTGCAGTAGAATCTGTAACCTTAGATGAAGAATCAGAAAAGAAAATAGATGATTATGAATTAAGTTCAAATGCTCATATTCAACAAGGAAGATTGGTGGATGCTTATGCAGAAGCTATTCAAAGTGCAGCAGCTAATAAAAGTGGTTCTATGAATGGATTTATGGGAATTGGCATGATGAATATGGCAACCAATGGTATGATGGGAGGAGTAGCAAATACTCCTTGGCAAAATACACAAGGTAGCCAAATGGATTTAAGCAAAAATAATGAACAACAAAATGTTGCACAAACAAAGGAAGCCCAGCCAAATGGTATAAAAGATACTGGCATGAAACAAGAAGAAGCTCCTTTAGCAACAGGAGAATGGAAATGTGAATGTGGAGCAACAAATGACGGAAAATTCTGCAGTAACTGTGGAAAAGCTAAACCAGTTTTAGAACAGAAAAAATGTCCAAAATGTGGTGCTAATAATGAACCAAATGATAAATTTTGTAGTGAATGTGGCACAAAATTAGAATAATGAATATAATAGAAAAAATAATAAAAAAATAAATAGAGTCAAATGAAAAATTTGACTCTATACTTAGCAAAGGAGAAATTTATGTATAAATTTGTAGCAATTGACTTAGACGGAACATTATTAAATTCTTATGGCAATATATCTGAAAATAATAAAATAGCCATCCAAAAAGCTTTAGAAAAAGGAACGAAAATTGTTCTAACATCAGGTAGAGGTGCTATGTCTGTTCGTAATTTCGCCCTAGAAACAGGAGCAGATGAGTACATTATTTGTGGGAATGGTTCTACTATTTATAAATTAAAAGAAGATGAATTAATTTATGATAAATTTTTATCGAAAAACAAAGTATTACAATTAATTCAAACTTGTGAAGAAAATAGTTTTTATTACAGTATTTACACAACAGATAGCATTATTACAAAAAGTTTAAACTATAATGTTCTTTTTTATCATCAAGAAAATGCAAATAAGCCAGATAATAAAAAAACCAATATTCATCTTGTACAAGATATTTATCATTATGTAGAAAATAGTCAAAAAGAGGACTATATTAAAATAACAATTTGTGATAATAACAATATTATTTTTGGTAGTATGCTGAAAAAACTAAAAAAAGTAAAAGGAATAGATGTATTAGATGTAGGACATATGTCTAGAAAGTTAATAAAAGCAGGAACAGAGGAATATTCTATGGAATACTATTACACAGAAGTAACAAGTCAAAATGTAGATAAATGGTCAGCCATTTGCTTTTTAATTGAAAAATTAGGAATTAAGCCAGAAGAAGTAATAGCAATAGGAGACAATATGAATGATAAAACGATGCTAGAAAATGCAGGTTTAGGAGTAGCTATGGGAAACAGTGCACCATATATTCAGAAAATGGCAAAAATTGTGACAGATTCTAATAATGAAGATGGAGTGGCTAAAGTAATAGAAAAATATATTCTTTATTAAAAATAAACTTTAAATGAATTTATTTTATTTTTCAATTAATAGATAGTTACTAATAAAGAAATTTAATAATAAAAATAAACTTAAAATGTTGGACCAACAGAGCGATAGCAATAAGATTATAAGAATAAATTGTATAAATTAAGCGAAAATGCACATAACTATAAAAAAGAGTAGGAGTGTGTATTTTTTATGAATAAAAAAAATAAAGTAGCTAGTGAACATAATTCTGTATATGATAAAAACATAGAAATAGAGAATAATACTAAATCTCAAACAAGAAAAATGAAAGAAGAAATAGGACAGATGGAAGAATATGAAGATGTTACAAAATATGGAGAATTTGTTTCTTCTTATTTTGCTTGGCTTAGTTTAGAAAAACAAAAGTCTAAGGCAAAGAAAATGGAAAATATAGAAAATAAGTAAATTTCTATGAATTCCGTCAAGTGAAAAGTTAAATGAAATTTCTATAAATTCACACAAAATTCACATAAAAATATTGACATTTTCTAAAAAGTGAGTATAATATTTATATAGGTCAAAGAAAGTCAAAGACAAAACAATAATAAAAATACAAATAAAAGAACATAACTTAAAATAATGATTTATTAATAAAGATAGGAAGTGATGAAATGAGAATATCTGATATGATAGAAGAATTCATCAAAGATATGTTTTCAGAAGATGATGATTTTATAGAAATTCAAAGAAATGATTTAGCACAGCATTTTAATTGTGTACCATCTCAAATTAATTATGTTATCTCCACCAGATTTAATCCATCACAAGGCTACTATGTAGAAAGCAAAAGAGGAGGAGGAGGTCATATTAAAATTAAAAAAATTAATATTACCAAAAGCAATTATTTAATGCATGCAATTAGTAGTGTTGGAAATAAAATTACATCACAAGAAGTAGACATTTTTATTAGTAATTTTCTATCAGAAGGTATTGTATCTAAAACAGAGGCAAAGCTTTTAAAAGTAGCAACTAGTGATAATGTGTTAACCATTTCACCAGAGATAAGAGATAATGTGAGAGCAAATATTTTTAAAAATATGCTCATTAATTTAGTGGAAGATTAAACATACAAAAGAGATGAAACATCAAAATGAATTTAGCAATAAAAAAGAAAAAGTCATATAATAAAATCAAAATAGGGAGGTTTGATATTTATGTTATGTCAAAATTGTGGAAAAAATGAGGTAAATTTTCGTTATACTCAAATTATTAATGGAGTAAAAAAAGAAATGGCACTTTGCGATAAATGTGCAAAAAGTTTAGGTTTAGAAAGCTTAGATTTTAATATGCCAATTAACTTTTCTAGCTTTTTAGGAGATTTCTTAAATGATGCTATGGATACACAATTTTTGCCAAGCTTTACAAAAACAGGAGGCTTACAATGTGATAACTGCGGAATGACTTATGATGAATTTGTAGATACAGGAAAATTTGGATGTAGCCATTGCTATGATATTTTTGCAGATACTTTAGATTCTGTCTTTAAAAATATTCATGGTTCTTCTATACATGTAGGTAGAAGAAGTAGATTATCTAATCAAGAGAAAAAATCTGTAGCAGAAGATTTAGAAAAATTAAAACAAAAAGAAAGTAAGGGCGAAAACTCAAAAGGTAAAGCAGAAACAAAGAAATCAAGTGTAAAAAATGAAATTCAAGAGAAACTAGAAAAACTAAATGCAGATTTAAAACAAGCTATTAAAGAAGAACGTTATGAAGATGCAGCTAAAATAAGAGATGAAATTAAAAAGTACAATGAAAAATAAGAGATAAAAACTAGAAAAATGAATATTAAAAGTTCTCCCTATTAGGGAGAAAGAAACATTTAAAAGGAGGAAAAGTATGTTAAATTGGTACTTACAAAATGGAAAAGATTCTGATGTAGTCATAAGCTCTAGAGTTAGGCTTGCTAGAAATTTAGATGATATTCCATTTCCTACGAAATTTTCGAAAGAACAAGCAGAAGAAGTATTAGATAAAATGAAAGAAGTTACACCAAGTTTAGGATATGGTTTAAAATTTATTCGTTTGGAAGATTTGGATGATATTACAAAAGTAAGCTTAGTGGAAAAGCATGTAATTAGCCCAGAATTTGCAGCAGACAAAGAAAAAAAGGGAGCAATTATTGTTAACGATGAAGAAAATATATGTATGATGATTAATGAAGAAGATCATATTCGTATGCAGGTTTTTTGTTCCGGATTAGATTTAGAAAACTTAAAGAATTTAGCCATCGAAATAGACGAGAAATTAGATAATTGCTTGCATTATGCTTGTCATCCAAAATATGGTTATTTAACAGCATGCCCTACCAATGTTGGTACTGCAATGAGAGCATCTGTTATGGTTCATTTACCTGCATTAACTATGACTGGTAATATTACTAAAATTTTAAATGTGGTAAATGGTTTTGGAATGAATATTCGTGGTATTTATGGAGAAGGAACACAAAGTCAAGGCGATATTTATCAAATTTCTAATAATCAAACACTAGGACTTTCTGAAAATGATATTATTAAAAACTTAAATTTAATTACTGAAAAGGTAATTGAACAAGAGAGAATGGCAAGAAAATATTTGGCAAAAAATTCTATAGACTTAGAAGATAGAGTTTACCGTGCTTATGGAACACTTGCCTATGCAACAAAGCTTTCTTCAGATGAATGTAAAAAACTTCTATCCTATGTAAAATTAGGAACAGATTTAGGTATTATTAAAGAATTAACAGATAGTAAGGTCTCAAAGCTATATTTATATAATCAACCTGCAAATTTGCAAAAATATGTAGGTAAACCATTAGATGGTTACGAAAGAGAAATTAAAAGACCAGAAGTAATTAAGCAGATTATGAAAGAATAAGTAAAATAAAAGAAAATAGAAGAAAATAGAAAGAGGACGCAACAACATGAAGTGTCCCAAGTGACCCCATTTGGGGTCAGTGAGAACCGTCCCCAGAAAGGAGAAAATGATGACATATAAATTTACAAATCGTGCTGAAAAGGCACTAGAATTAGCAGCTGAGTTAGCAGCTGAATTTGGACATAATTATATAGGTACAGAACATATTTTATATGGTTTAGTAAAAGAAGGTAGTGGTGTGGCAAGCCAAGTACTAAATTTACAAGAAGTAACCAGTGAAAAAGTGGCAGAAGCAATTGAAGTGCTAATTGGAAGAGGTGATCCAATAGAGGATGAAACTACCATTGGTTTTACTCCAAGAAGTAAAAGAGTAATTGAAAATGCTTTTATAGAAGCAAGGAAATTAGGTTCTGAATTTATTGGAACAGAACATCTTTTAATTGGTATTATGCGTGAAGGAGATAGTGTTGCTGTTCGTATTATGATGGATTTAAATGTAAATCCACAAAAGTTATATAATGAAATTTTAAAGGTAGTAAATGAAGAAGAAAGTGCAAGTGGCTCTGAAAAGTCAAACACTTCTAAAGGAAGAGGTAGCTATAACCAAACTCCTACTTTAAACCAATTTGGAGGAGATTTAACCAAACGTGCTAGAGAAGGAAAGCTAGACCCTGTTATTGGTAGAAAAAAAGAAATTGAAAGGGTAATTGAAATTTTATCTAGAAGAACTAAAAACAATCCTTGTTTAATTGGTGAACCTGGTGTTGGTAAAACCGCAGTAGTAGAAGGCTTGGCAGAAAAAATTGTAGCAGAAGATGTTCCACAAATGCTTAAAAATAAAAGAGTGGTAAGCCTTGATATTGCTAGTATGGTAGCAGGAGCTAAATACCGTGGAGACTTTGAAGAAAGAATCAAAAAATGCTTAGAAGAAGTAAAAAAAGCAGGAGATGTTATTTTATTTATTGATGAGGTTCATACCATTGTAGGTGCAGGTTCTGCAGAAGGAGCTGTAGATGCAGCTAATATCCTAAAACCATTATTGGCAAGAGGTGAAGTTCAAGTAATTGGTGCAACTACTTTAAATGAATATCGTAAATATATTGAAAAAGATAGTGCATTAGAAAGACGTTTTAGCCCAGTAACTGTTGGCGAACCAAGCCAAGAAGAAACTGTAGAAATTCTAAAAGGTATTAGAGATAAATATGAAGCACATCATAATGTAAAAATTACAGATGAAGCAATAAAAGCTTCTGTTGAATTATCTACAAGATATATTAATGATAGATTTTTACCAGATAAAGCAATAGACTTAATTGATGAAGCAGCATCAAAAGTAAAAATGAGAACTTATACAGAACCAGATTCTTTGAAAAAATTAAGTGATAAAATAGCACAACTAGATAAAGAAAAAGAAGATGCAATTCGTTCCCAAGACTTTGAAAAAGCAGCTTCTATTCGTGATAAAGAAAAAGCAGCTAAAGAAAAATTAGCCAAAGAAAAAGAAAAATGGGAAAGTAAAAATACAAAAAGTATTACTACTTTAACCGAAGAAGATATTGCAGAAGTTGTTTCTAGTTGGACTGGTGTACCTGTTCAAAAACTAACCCAAAGTGAAAACGAAAAATTAAAAAATCTAGAAGAAACTTTGCATAAAAGAGTAATTGGACAAAACGAAGCGGTAGAAGCAGTTGCAAAAGCAATTAGAAGAGGAAGAGTAGGTTTAAAAGATCCTAATCGTCCAATTGGTTCTTTTCTATTCTTAGGACCAACAGGTGTTGGTAAAACAGAACTTTCCAAAGCTTTAGCAGAAAGCTTATTCGGCAACGAAAATGCTATGATTCGTATAGATATGTCTGAATATATGGAACCACACTCTGTTGCAAAATTAATTGGTTCACCTCCAGGATATGTTGGTTTTGACGAAGGTGGTCAATTAACCGAAAAAATTAGAAGAAAACCATATTCTGTTATTCTATTTGATGAAATAGAAAAAGCACATCCAGATGTTATGAACATGTTACTACAAATTCTAGATGATGGACGTTTAACAGATAGCCAAGGAAGAATGGTTAACTTTAAAAATACAGTTGTTATTATGACATCTAACATTGGTGCTAGGTTAATTACAGATAAAAATACTTTAGGTTTTACCATTGCGAATAATCAAAAAGAAGAGACACAAAAAGAATATGAGGCTATCAAAAAAGACGTTATGGGAGAACTTAAAAAAGAATTTAGACCAGAATTTATTAACCGTATTGACGAAATTATTGTATTCCATAAACTAAACGAAGAGGATATTAAACAAATTATTGATATTATGCTATCTCAAGTAACAAAACGTTTACAAGAACAAAATATGGAATTAACTATTGATAATAGTGTAAAAGAATTAATTGCTAAAAAAGGAATTGATGTTAACTATGGAGCAAGACCTTTAAAAAGAGCAATACAAAACTTATTAGAAGATAAAATTGCAGAAGCTATTTTAGATGGTAAAATGAAATCTCATCAAAAAGCAGTAGCAAAAGTAGAAAATGAGGAGATTGTTATTTCTTAAAAGAAGAATAACAATAAAAGTATTAGAATTGTCTTTTAAGATTTTTAAGGCCTTGCGTGGGCGACCATTGTGACAGCTGTTCGAGGCATTTGGGCCGAGTTACAGCTGTCCAAAAGGGGAAAGGTTTTAAAAATCGAAAAAGACAATTCTAAGGTTTAATAAGACTTAATGTATATTAGCTAAAAACTAAATTGGGTTAACGTGGACAATAGCCTTATAAATTTTATCTAATTTAGTTACATCTTTTTCTAAATTATCTGCTAATTTATGGCTTTCAAAAGTAGTCATATTACCATCTACATAAATGGTAAGAACTACTACATATTGATAACCAACAGGAGTGGATGAAATTTCATCCACTTTTTGTATTTCTTTATAATGGTGTGCTATATCTAAAATCAATTCTTCGGTTTTATCATCTAGAGAAATATCCATTAACACATTATAGCTCTCTATAAAAATCTTTACACCTGTGATACAAATCCAAATAGAAATTCCAATACCAACTACTCCATCAAACCAATAAATATTAGCTAATGTTAATAGAACAGAAATGAGAGTAAAGGTAGTTACAATGCAATCATTTCTATGGTCCTTTTGATTGGCTTCTAACAAGATATTAGTATATTTTTTAGAAAGTTTACGAGTATATAAAAAAAGAGTTAGCTTCACAACAATAGTAAGAATACAAACTAATACCAAAAACCAAGAAAAAACTAATTCACTTCCTACAAGTAAACTTTGAAGAGAATCATAAAGTAGTTTAAAAGAAACCACAATCATAGAAATAGCAATAAACATAGAAAAAATATATTCTGCTTTTCCATGTCCAAAATTATGAGAATGGTCTTTAGGTTCACTTGCAATTTTATTACCAATAAAAGTCATTAAAGAAGCAAAAATATCGCTTGCACTATTGGCAGCATCAGCAATCATCGCTTGACTATGAAAGAAAAAGCCGAGCAACAGCCTTTATAATTAGCAAAAATAAATTGCCTAAAATACCAAATAATCCTGCCTTTTTTGTTTGTTCAAAACGATCCATATGTTTTCATTCCTATCTTTTTACATAGAGATTTATAATTAATATCTCCATTTAGATTTTATTTTTATTTCATTTTTTCAATTAGATTTTATTATACCATAATTTTATAAACAATGTAGAAAAATATGAAAAAATTATAAAAAATAGTTAGCATTCAATTAGATATCAACTATTAGGAAGTATTCAATGAAAAGGGTGAGTGCTAATGCGATACTTAAAATTCTCATTGACATATTAAAATAAACAGGATAAAGTAGAAAAAATACTTGAAAAGAAAAAAGCTTATTGGTATAATGTGAATAGAAAAAGAAAAAGTGAAGGAGAAAGAACAGAAATGTTCAAAAGTACTGAAACAGTAAGAGAGAGAGAGAGAGAGAGAGCTAACATTTAAGCCAATAGCTAAAGAGAATTTAGCTTTATTTGTTGTACAAAAATTATATATCATATATCAAAATAGGAAGATGGGTTATGCCTAAAAAAGCATAATTCATCTTTTTTGCGTTTTAAAGAAAAAAGTACAAAAGAAGCATAGATGTATAAAATAAATGTATATAAAATAAAAAAATAGAAGAAAGGGAAAAAGAAAATATGAATATAACACAAGAAAAAGGAATCACTTTAATAGCATTAGTGGTAACAATTGTAGTAATGCTAATATTGGCAGGAATCACTATACAAACAGCTTTAGGAGATGGAGGATTAATAGACTTAGCTAATCAGTCAAAAGAACAACAATTAATAGCAAGCTATAAAGATAGAATAGGAATAGTAGGAATAAATTGGTCTATTAATAGAGCATTGGATGATAGTGTAACAGTAGATGACTTATGGCAAGACATGCAAGATGCCAAAATTATCAATAATAAAGAAACAGATGTAGAAAAAGTAGATGAGAATGGAAACTATATAATCACCGTACCAGAAGGATATAAATTTCAAATCCATATTAATGAATATGATGATCTAGAAATAGATTATATAGGAAAAGAAGATAACCTATTACCATATATAAATGAAATAAAAGTAGTAAACCAAACAACAAATAGTGTAGAATTGCAAGTAAGTGTAAGCAGATTAAATAATGGAACATTAAATTACTATTATAAAGAAAAAGATGCGCCAGACGAAGATTATCAATTGGCAAAAGGAGACACGACAGATTTAACAGTAAATATAACAGGATTAACAGATAAAACAACCTATGAAATAAAGGTAGAAGCAACAAATGAAAATGGAACAACAGAAAAGGTAACGGAAGTACTAATAGGAGAACTAAAAGGAACAATAACACAAAAAGGAGAAACGGTATGGAGTAATGGAACAGCAACTATTCATTTAGAAACACAAGTACCAAATGTAGAAATTTTATATCAAGTAAATACAATAGAAGGAGTATATAAACCATATGATGATGTACAAGGAATAACAGAATTACAACATGGAGATACAGTATTTGCGGTATTAAGTGATGGAACGAATATAACAGATTATACAAGCATTGATATAAAAGATGGTATACCACCACAACTAGCACAAATAACATTAAGTTCACAGACAGCAACAGAAGGAGAAATTATAACGGCAAGCGTAACTCATACAGATAATGAAAGTGGAATAGAAATAGCAAATTGCAAATGGGTATATAATACAACAAGTACACCGATAGGAACAGAAGAAACAAGTTATGCAAATGCATTTAATAGCAATGGACAAACAATTAATTTAGTAGGAGAAACAGTAGGAACTTATTATTTACATGTATTAACAATAGACAAAGCAGGAAATAAAACAGAAACCATATCAGGTGCAGTAACAGTAGAAAAAGCAGCAGTAGCAGATGGGAGTTTTAGTGAAGAAAAAGGGGTAAATACACCAGATTTAGCAGATGGAAAACTAACACCGATAAAATGGGTAGATGGAAATGTAGTAGAAACAACAGCAAATGACCCAGACTGGTATAGTTATACAACAACAGATAAAAAATGGGCAAATGCAATTACAGAAGACGGAAGTATGTGGGTATGGATACCAAGATATGCCTATCAAATAAGTTCATTGTATCATAGTAGTAGTTCATCAGGAGGAAACATCAATATTAAATTTATGAAAGGTACTTCTAATGAAGCAGCAGATGGAACAACAACATGGAAGAATGCAAGTGGACAAGGAAATTGGAATATTCATCCAGGATTTGAGTATAGTAGTACGGCGCCAGGTCTATGGGTAGCAAAATTTGAAGCAAGCAAAAATGATGCAACAAGTACAAATATAGGTAGTAGTAATATAATAAAAATACAAACCGGTGTACAAAGTTGGCGAGGTATAAGTATAAATGATATCTATAATACCTGTTTAAGCTATAATGCGAGTTTAAATAGTCATATGATGAAAAATACAGAATGGGGAGCAGTAGCTTATCTTGCACAAAGTGCTTATGGAAAAAATAGTGAAGTATGGGTTAATCCAAATAGCAATTATTTGACAGGGCAAGCAGGAACAGGACCAAGTGTAAGTGGCACTAATGTAACATATAACTATAACGATACAACTTATGGAGTTAATGCTAGTACAACAGGAAATGTATATGGAATTTACGATATGAAAGGAGGTTCTCAGGAATATGTAGCGGCTTATGTAAGTAATGGAGATGCAAGTTTAACCACATATGCTTCTAGTCTGTACAAAGGTCAAAATTATACTAAAGATGTATATTCAAGAGGACCACTTAGTAGTCCAGAAGGTCCAATGCAAAATTATGAAGCAAATAAAGATCGATATGGTGATGCTTTATATGAAACATCAGTGTACGGATCTTCAAGCTATGGTGGTTATGAACCTAATTCATGGTATTCTGCAGTTTCTAATTTTCCTAACTCAAGCAATCCGTTATTTGTACGTGGAGGAGTTTATGGTATTACTACAAGAGGTGGCTTATTTTTTTATCTTAACAATGCAGGTAATGCTGCTGAAGGTAATGGCTTTAGACCAGTGCTAATAGCGAATTAATAGGAAAAGAGTAATTTGTTTATATAGGATGTAGATTATCTACTATGTGATAACTTAGGATAATTCGTCAAGTGAAAAGTTAAAAGCAATTCTGTAAAGTAAATGCAATTTGTACGATTA
>CABUKD010000007.1 GCA_902492105.1 uncultured Clostridium sp. | reverse complement strand
TAAAGTAATACCATGTTTATTATTTAAATACATATTATTTTTTATTTTGGTTTTACTTTTTTCTTTATTCTCTTGCGTCTTTTTGCTTAATTCTACTTGTGTTTCTTTCATTTTTTCTTTTTATTCCTCCTTTTCCGTTTTTTTCTTTTATTTCTTCGCACACAAAATTAAGATGAATCATGCCTTTTTAGACATAATCCATCTTTCCTATTTTGATATTTTATATATAATTTGAGTATGACAAATAAAACTAAATTTTCTTTAGTTGTTGGCTTAAATGTTAACTCTCTCTCTCTCTCTCTCTTACTATTTCAGGCTTTTGCTGGTTCATTAATTTTCTCCTTTGTCGTTTTCTATTAATAAATTTAATCCTTCAACTTTTTCACAGTTTCTTTAAAATCTTTCGAATTTAAAATACCACTTCCAGAAACAATCATATTTGCTCCTGCATTTTTTAAAGTATTTACATTTTCTGTCGTGATTCCTCCATCTACTTCTATATCTACTTCTAAATTATTTTTTTCTATATAATCTTTTAAAGTTTGTACCTTTGATATAGTAGATTCTATTAGTTTTTGCCCACCTTCTCCTGGCTCTACTGTCATTACTAATACTAAGTGAATATATGGCAAATATTCGTAAATTTCTTCTATAGGAGTATTTGGTTTCACACTAATTCCTACTTTTACATTATTTTCTTTTATGAGTTTTATCCATTCCATTACCTCTTCTTTACTTTTTGCAGCTTCTAAATGGAAGGTAACAATATTAGGCTCAAAAACTAAAAAGCTATAAAAATAATTTTTTACATCTTCTACCATTAGGTGTACATCTAATGGCAAATTAGAAATCCCACTCAAACATTCACAATACTCTAACATTTTGTCTATAGTGTTATTTTTTACAAATTTTCCATCCATAGCGTCTATATGAAAGTAATCTATTTTTGCGGTTTCTAAATTATATAAAGTTTGGATTGCATTTTCTTTTTTTACACTTAAAATAGATGCTGAAACTTCTACCATCTTTTTTCCTCCCATTGTTTCAATTCTTGATATATTTTTTGATAATTTTCATATCTAGTTTGACTAATTTTTCCTTGTTCTACTGCTTGTTTTACTCCACAATTTGTTTCTTTGGTATGATTACATCCATCAAATTCACAATTTTTAAAATATGGAACAAATTCTATAAAGTAGTGGGCCAAATCTTCTTTTGGTATTTCTGAAATTTCAAAAGTAGAAAAACCAGGAGTATCTGCTATATAGGTATTTTCTTCATATGGGTATAAAGTAACAGAAGTAGTTGTGTTTTTTCCTTTTTGATTTTTATTACTGATAACTCCTTCTTGTGTTAAGTTTTCTCCAAAAATACTATTTAAAAGAGTGGATTTTCCCACACCGGAGTTTCCGGCTAATGCTGTAATTTGATTTTTAAAAAATGGGATTAGTTTTTTAGCTTGTCCTTTTTCTTGTGCTATTGTGGTTATAACAGGATATCCTATTTTTTCATAAATACTAGTAATTTCTTGTATTTGTTTTTCTTCTACTAAATCTGTTTTGTTAAAGCAAATTACACTTTTTAATCCTAAAAATTCACTAAAAGCTAATTGTTTATCTAGTAATAATAAATCTGGTTTTGGCATTTGCATAGAAACTACAAAAATAAGTTGTGTTAAATTTGCCATTTTAGGACGCTTTAACATATTCTTTCTAGGAAGAATTTCTTCTATAACTCCTTCTTTTTTTGTTTCGTCTGTTATGGTAATTTGCACAAAATCTCCTACAAGAGGAGTTATTTTTTCTTTTTTGAATTTTCCCCTTGCTAAACAAGTATATATTTTTTGGTTTGTTTCTATTTGGTACAAGTTGGAGCTTGCACTTATAATAATTCCTTTTACCATTTTCGTTTCCTTTAAGTTCTTTATTTTTTATTTATTACTTTTCTAATTATTCTTTTTACTTGTTTTCTTAATGCATCAATATATTTGTTGTATTATTTTATTATTAAGAGATTGCAACAGTATTTTAGTTATTAATAATAAGTTGCAATCTCTTATTTTTTCTTTTTTATTTAAACTTAAATGTTTTCTTTTTATATTTGGCTATCTATAAATACAACTTTTTTATATTAGCTATTTCATTCTATTTTTTATTCTTAATCTACTGTAAGTACTGGATTATCTGCAGTTAAATCGAATTGTCCCATATATTTACGAACACTATCTACGAATATTTTAACTGTCACAGTTCCTTTTCCAGAAATCTCTGCTGTAATGTCAGTTTCATCTCTTCTATGTGTTAAGGAATATACAGTTTCATCATTTACATCAATTCTTAATTCTACATTTGCATTAAGTTCTACTCCATTTTCGTCTTTTTCAATTACATCTTCATTGGTTTTTGCAAGTAGAGATTTTAAATTTAGTTTAATGGTTCCTGTTTTAATAGCTTCTATTTTATTAACAGTAATTGTAATGGAACTTCCTTCTTCTACTGTTGTTCCTGCATCAAGACTTTGCTTAATTACTTTTCCATCTACTTTCGTTGTATCTTCTTCATAAACTACAGTTACTTTAAAGCCTTCTAATTTCTTTTTAGCATCTGCTTCTGTATCCCCTATTACATGTGGTACACTTACTTCTTTAATTCCAGTGCCTGTGCTTACATGAAGAGTAACGGTTTCTCCTGCTTTAATTTGTTCTCCTTCTTCTACACTTTGCTTTGTTACATAACCTGCTTCCACTGTTTGACTTGTTTCTTCTACTTTTTTTACTTCTAAATGTAATTCATCTCTTAACAATTTTTCTGCATCTTCATAAGTCATACCTACTACTTTTTGCATAGTTACCAATTCTTGACCTTTGCTAATTACTACTTTAATAGTAGAATCTTCTTTTATTCGATATCCTTCCACATAAGGTGGTTCTTGTGAAATAATCTTTCCTGCTTCTACTTCATCATCAAATGCTTCTTCTCGTTCAATGATTACCTTGGTATCTTTTAATTCTTCTTGCGCTTCTTCTAATGTTTTTCCTACTAAGTCTGGTAAATCAATATCTTTTGGTTGACCTGCACTTAAAATAGCTTGTGTTGCGAAAAATCCTATAATTGGTAAAGCAATTACTACTGCAATAATAGCTACTGTAATCCATACTTTTTTTGCTCTTGGATGTGTTCTAAAATACCCTGTTTTCTTTTTGTTTTGTTCTTCTTGTTCTTCTTTATCTTTTTCTAAACTCTCACCAATAGTTGGAATTCTTTGTGTATATACCATAGTTTCACTATTTTTCTTTACAAAGTCCCCTTCTGGATCTTTTAAAGCCATGCTTAAATCTTTTAACATTTCTGTTGCACTTTGATATCTTAAGCTTGTATCTTTTTCCATTGCTTTCATAATAATTTTATTTACTGCATATGGAATAGATGGATTTAATTTCATTGGTTCTACTGGTTTTTCTTGCATGTGTTTTAAAGCAATAGATACTGGAGTATCTGCATCAAAGGGAACTCTACCGGTTAACATTTCATACATGACAACTCCTAAAGAGTAAATATCTGATTTTGCATCTGTATATCCACCACGTGCATGTTCTGGTGAAAAATAGTGTACAGAACCAATTGTTGTACCAAATGCAGTAATAGTTGAATTGGAAACTGCTTTTGCTATTCCAAAGTCTGTTACTTTTGCAATGCCATCTTCTGTAATAATAATATTATGTGGTTTAATATCTCTATGTACAATATTATTTTTATGTGCTGTTTCCAAAGCAGAAGCTACTTGAATTGCAATATTAACAGACCATTTCCATGGAAGTACTCCATCTTCATTAATAATTTCTTTTAAGGTTTTTCCTTGTACTAATTCCATAACAATATAATAAATATTATCTTCATGTCCTACGTCAAAAATAGAAACAATATTAGGATGAGTAAGGCTTGCTGCAGCTTGTGCTTCTGTATTAAACCTTTTAATAAATTCTTCATCTGTAATAAATTCATCTCTTAGTACTTTTACTGCTACATATCGTTTTAAGATGTTACATCTTGCTTTATACACAGTTGCCATTCCACCTTCTCCGATTTTTTCTAGTATTTCATATCTGTTTCCAATTACTTTACCTACTAAATTCATAAGTTTTTCTCTCCCCTACATTATTGTAATAACTGTAATATTGTCATAACCACCAGCATCATTTGCAAATTGTATTAACCTCTCTGGTGCTGTTTCCGGATTTTCTTTTACTGTTTGATAGATTTTGCTATCATCTACCATGTTGGTTAATCCGTCTGAACACATAAGCAAAACGTCATTTTTTTCAAAATTTCTAGCCCTAACATCAGGTTCTACATAAGGTGTACATCCTAATGCTTTTAATAACATATTTTTTTTAGGATGATGTTTTGCCTCTTCTCTTGTTATTTTTCCATCTTCTACTAATTGTTGTACATAGCTATGATCTTTGGTTAGTTTACGAATCATTTCTCCACGGATACGATAAATTCTGCTGTCTCCAACATGTCCTATATAAATCTTATTATTATATATGAAACAAACATCTAAAGTAGTACCCATTCCTTGTAATTCTTCTTCATTTTTTGATTTTTCATAAACTACTAAATTTGCATATTCCATTGCATCTTGAATTAGCTTTAATATTGCTTCTTTTGTATGTTCTATCTGGTTAAAATTATTTTCTATATAGTTTTTGGTACTTTCTGTGGCAAGTCTACTTGCTACTTCTCCTCCATTATATCCGACCCATGCCATCTGCTAAAATATAAATTTGTAATTTACTTTCTGGTGAAGGAATATAGTAGTAGTCTTGGTTCATCTGCCTTGCTTTGCCAACATCTGTTTTAGCAAAACCTTTCATAGCAATATTTCCTCCTATATTTTCAATTCTATCTTCTTGTTTTTTTATTTTTTGTTTCCTTTGTTAGTCTGTTTCCTTTTTTATTCGTTTTTAGACTTTTCTTCAAAATTATTTCTTCTTAATTGTCCACAAGCTGCATCAATATCACTGCCAAGTTCTCTTCTAATTGTTGCTACAATACCATGTTCATTTAAGTAATCACGAAATTTAATAATATTTTCATTACTACTTTTTGCAAATTTTCCATTTTTAATAGGGTTAATAGGAATTAAATTTACATGGCAAATCATACCTTTTAATAATTTTACTAATTCTTTAGCATCTTGTAAATTATCATTATTGTCTTTTGCTAAAGCATATTCAAAAGAGATTCTCTTATTTGTTTTAGCAATATAGTCTCTGCAAGCTTGCATTAGTTCTTCTATTGGGTAAGCATTATTTACTGGCATCATTTGACTTCTTTTTTCATTATTCGTTGCATGTAAAGAAATAGATAAAGTACACTGTAAATCCTCATTTGCGAAGTCGTAAATTCTTGGTACAACGCCAGAAGTAGAAATACTAATATGCCTTGCTCCTATATTTAGTCCTTTTGGATGATTAATTAAGCGAACTGCTTTCATTACATTTTCGTAATTATCAAATGGCTCTCCAATTCCCATAAAAACAATATTTGAAATAGATTCTCCAATGTCTTGTTCCACTGCTAAAACTTGTTCTACTATTTCACCTGTGGTAAGATTACGAATAAAAGCAATTCCCGTAGATGCACAAAACTTACAGCCCATTTTGCATCCAATTTGTGAAGAAACACAAATGGTTTTTCCGTGATGATATTGCATTAGAACCGTTTCAATAGCGTTTCCATCTAATACATCAAATAAATATTTTTTTGTTCCATCTGATGATTCTTGTTTTTTTAATATATTAAAATTACACATGGTATAATTTTGTTTTAGTTTTTCTCTTAACTCTAGAGAAAGGTTTGTCATTTCGTCGAATTCTTTTACTTTTTCTTTGTATAGCCAATTAAAAATTTGTTCTGCACGAAATGGCTTTTCTCCTAAAGAAATGAGTTCTTGTTTTAGCTCTTCTAAGTTGTAATTTTTTATATTTTTCATTTTAATTTTGTTTTCTCCATTTCTTTTTCTATTTATATCATAGTTATTACTTTTTTTCAATAGTTTACAAAACTCTTTCTGCTTTGCTATCATCTAGAATTTTTCTTCATTTTATAATTCTTTTATTTCTTTGTCAATACAAATTATTTGTGTTGACACCTTTTGCACAAAATCTTCATCATGTTCTACAAAAATCATAGTTGGTTTCCATTTTAAAATAGCTTCTTCTATTTGTATTTTAGTTAATATATCAATATAGTTTAATGGTTCATCCCAAACATATATATGAGCAGATTCTGTAATACTTTTTGCTAGCAATACTTTCTTTTTCTGTCCTTCACTATATTCTCTTACATCTCTTTCAAAATCTGTTTTGGTAAATCCCATTTTAGCAAGCATTGCTTTAAAAATAGATTCGTCTATATTGTTTTGTTTAGCAATTTGTGTTAGATTGCCTTTTAAATAATCTGTATTTTGAGAAACATAGGAAATTTTTAAGTCATTTATTTTTTTATATTCTCCTTGGTGAGTAATTTCTTGCCCTAATATACATTTTAAAATACTTGACTTTCCGCTTCCATTTTTGCCAATAATAGCAATTCTATCTCCTTGATTTACTGCAAAAGAAATAGGAGTAAAAATAGGCTTTTTATCATATTCTATTTGAAATTGATGAAATAAAATCATTGGTTCTTTTTTACTAAATAATGGTTTTATGGTTAACCTATCATTTCTATCTATATTGTTTAATAATTGTGCTTTTTCTTCTATTTTTTTCTCATACCTATTTTCTAATACTTTGGACCTTTTCATCATTTTTGCTGCTTGATGCCCTATATAACCTTTATCTGGTTTCGAGCCAGAATTCGTAGTGCCTATTTTCGTTTTTTCTACTTGATTTGACCAATTTTCGGTTTGCTTGGACGCCTTTTCTAATTTACGAATCTCTCCTTTTAATTTTTCATTTTGTGTTATTTCAAACTGGTCTTGCCTATCTTTGTTTTCCTTCCAAGAACTAAAATTTCCTTTTTGAATTTCAATATTGGTATTGTTAATAGCAATAATGTGATCTACTACTTCATCTAAAAATTTTCTATCATGTGATACTAAAATAAAACCTTTTTTCTTTTTTAAATACTCTATTAAATTTGTTCTGGTTTCTATATCTAAGTGATTGGTAGGTTCATCAATTAATAAAAAATTGTTTTCTTTTAAAAATAAGGTAGCAAGTAGTATTTTTACTTGTTCACCACCACTTAATGTATCAAAACTTCTATATAGGATATCTGCTTGTGTGTGGAGTAGGGACAATTCTTTTATAATTTGCCAGTCTTCCACCATAGGAATCATTTGATTTACTATTTCTATTGTCATCTGAGATTTATCTTTTACTTCATAAGGAAAATAAGATACTTCTACATTTTTAGAAATAGTTCCTTGATAAGTGTATTTGCCTAATAACAAATTTAAAAGAGTAGTTTTTCCTTTTCCATTTCTGCCAATAAGACCCAATTTCCAGTCAGTATCTATGGTAAAAGATACATCTTCAAAAACATTTTCATAGCTTCCTTCATAACCAAATGTTAAGTGATTAACTTGAATATTAGACATATCTTCTTTTTCTCCTTTCTATCTCTACTGTTCATTTTCTATTTATTTTCATTTTGCTTTTTGTATTGCATTTTACCCTTTCATGTTCCTATTTCATTGTAACATAAAGAAATCTTTTTTAAAAGAACCCCCAGTAAAAATTACTGGGGGCTTAGGAGGGAGAAAAATGCAAAGCAGAAATTTAAGAAATCAATAATATAATTTCTACTTTACGGAGGGCTCCGTATTTTTTTCACACTTTGATTCCTCCTCTTACTAGAACTGAAAATTCATGCCTTCTGACTTGCAGGCATATTTACACCCGCTAGACAATCCTTTTCAGTTATTTGGCATATAGCCAAAACATATTGATATTTTAGCATAAAATAGGCTATTTGTCAAATTGTTGCTTTTACCTTACAATCTTTCGTAGCAAATTGACTGTTATCTTATGTTTTTTATTTCTATTATTTTGCTTCTAAAGTTTTAAATTTCTTTAACCTTACTTCATAAGCTTTTAAAACCTCTTCTTCAAAAGCAAGTTTTGGCTTATCTACTCCCATCATTTTTAATAGTTTTAAGGTAAAGTATGGATTCAAAATAAGTAATGGGCCAATTACATAGGTAGCTATAAAATTGTTTTGATGAATTCCTTCTAATTTTGTTTCTGGATTGATTCCAATTCCCATTTGTACCTCTGCCAAATAGTTATTCGAATTATCTCCATATAACATCGTAAATTGGCTCTTAAATCCAAGTATTTCTATATCTTCATAGGTTCCTAAAAAGAAACTATTATGTCTATGAAGCATGTCTCTTTTTGCGTAAACATTGAAGATTCCTAATGCTTCTATTTTGCTTCTATCTTCATTTTCTATATAGTTTCCAAGCACTTCCACACTATTACCAGTAAATAAAAAGAGTTGTCCTGCTTCTATTTTCTGTTTTACTGCTTCTTTGTATGGCATTAACTTTTTGATTACAATTTCTTGTGACCTTTCTGATAAAGTTCCCATATATACCAAAGCAATATCTTCTTGTGAAAGAAAACTAGGTTCTTGGTCAATTGCTGTTTCTATTACTTCCGCTTCTGGCAAACAGCGCTTTAAATATTTCATATTTCCCATGTCCCCGTTTAAATTGCAAAACTCTGGATACAATATTTCAATCTTCATGTTTTTCCTCCACTTTACTATCAATTAATTCTTTTACTTTTTGTTTAATTTGTTTTGTTTCTGTAATAGAATATAAGTCATGTAAAATAAATATTTTATCAATGCCTTCTAACTTTAATTTACTAGTTGCTTCTAATAAGTCATTTTCATGCACCATTTTCTCTGCAGGAATATCTGCCATTAAAGAGCGAATATACGAATCTAAATAACGTGGTCCTGCAATAATTAATTGTTTAATACTATCATCATTTAAAAATTCATAATCTGCATCATATTGCCAAGCAGTATCTTCTGAACCATGTGCCTCTTCATGCAAGTCGTCTAAAATAAGGATTACTGCTTTATTTCCTGGTTGTTTTCTAGTATAGTCAAATGCTAAAGAACAAGCAATTGGGTTCATTCCTTTAGCAAGTTGTGTTATAATGTCATATCCTTTATATTCTTCTTTGCTATATCTAGTTTCTACTATTTTTAGATTTTGAAAAGAATCATTAATTTGCTTTTGTGTTAGTCCTAATTGTTTTAAAACAATAATTACTGCTAACATGTTGTAAATATTAATAATATTATCACTTACTAAATCATAGATTTCTTCTGATTCTTCATGTTTTACTGTCATTTTTTTATTTTCTAAATCTAAATTTGTTAATAAGTAATCTGCTTCTGGAGTTTTAAAATCACATTTGGTGCAATGTGCTTTTCCAATATGATGATATCTAACATAATCATATTCTAACTTTGAGTAACATTTTGGGCAAACACGAATATCTCTTGTAATATTTTCAAAATGATCAGAATCTGTAGGTAATTTATCTATTCCAAAATAAATTTTTTTATTATTTTCTGCAATATGGCTACAAATTAAATCATCCGCATTTTCTATCATAATTGTTTCTTTTGGAATATAGGTGTTTAAGATATCAGAAATAAACTCTGTATGAGCATTTCTCATAAGAGAGTCACGGAATAAATTAGTACATACTAAATAAGTTGGTGTAACATAAGGATAAACTTTGTTTGCACTTCTTTCATCAATTTCTAATACAGCTAATTCTTTTTTTGCCTTTCCTGATAGGCCTGCTCCTTGAAGCAAAGTAGTAGTAATACCTTCATTGATATTAGAACCATATTTATTGTTCATAAAGGAATATCCATTTTGTGTTAAAATATCGTTAATCATATTACATACTGTGGTTTTTCCATTAGTTCCTGTTACCCCTACAATCGTTTTTGGCTTACCTATTCTAGCCAAAAAGTCTGGGCATATGGTAAGTGCCACTTTACCTGGAAAATTAGTAGCATTTCTTCTTAATACTTTTAAAGCAAAAGAAGCAAGTTTTGCCATCCATAGGGCAATATAAAATCTAAAAGTTTTTTTATTCTGGTTCATTTTATTTTTTCTCCTATCTTCTTTCTCCTTCTAACACCTTATTATAGCTTTTTTTATTCATACTGTAAATACTTCGACACATATTTTACTTTTTTTATCATAAAAATCGATAGAGGCATAGTTTGAAAGAAAATACTTTCATAGCTATGTGTACCTTTGAGAAAATTAAGAAAGGAATGGAATTTTTATGAGGATTGTATTGATGAAGAAAAAAAGGCTACTTTTTCTATGTTTTACCATTTTGCTTATGATAGTTTTAGCTTGCTTTTTTCTTTTTAGAACTACAATAATAAAAGATGAAGAACATATCTATTTACCTTCCATTCCTACTGCTAATTCTTATTCTTTTTCTGAACTATATCAAGAATTTCAAAGTAACAGTACCATGATACTAACACCAGAAAAGAGAGATAATATAACCAGTATTTATGAACAAAAAGAAAAAATAGCTTATCTTACTTTTGATGATGGTCCAACTAACAGATGTACTCCAGACATTTTAGATATTTTAAAAGAAAATCATATTACAGCTACTTTTTTTGTAATTGGGCAAAGAGTAGAACAAAACCCAGAATTAGTAAAACGTGCTTACAAGGAAGGGCATTTTATTGCAAACCACACCTATTCCCACCAAGATCAAAAGTTATACCAAAATAGAGAAAGTTTTTTAGAAGAAATTTTAAAAACAGATAAGGCTATTTCTAATGCCATTGGTATAGAAAATTATCATTCTCATTTGTTCCGTTTTCCTTGTGGTTCTATGGTAAATTACAGTGTAAAAAAGAAGTATATTTCTTATTTAGAAGAAATAGATTACACTTATTTAGATTGGAATTGCTTGAACAATGATGGAGTTCAAAAAGCTTCTTCTACTACATTATTACAATATTTAAAAGATACCAGTAGAAATAAAAATACATTGGTTGTTTTAATGCATGATTCTGGAGATTTAAATTTAACTCAAAATGTGCTGCAAAGTTCTATTGATTACTTAAAAAGTGAAGGGTATCGCTTTAAAAGTATGAAAGATTTTATTTTTTAGAAATACAAACTAGAGTTAGTAAAAATGGTGTTTGTAAACATACACCATTCAAAGAAATTTAATCTTGTTGTATAAAAAAAATGCCTCTAAGATTGAGGCATTTTTCCATTTGTTTTACAGATTGTTTCTAATGATTGTTCTATATGACCTAGTCTTCTTTCAAAAATACAATTGGTCATATCTACAATTTCATTAAAAGTTCTTAACCTGTCCAATTTTTGCATAGTGACTTTGTGATGTTCTTCTGCATTTTTGGCTAAATTTGTTTGTTCATTTTTTATTTCAATCATAAGTTCTTGTATTTGTGCAATTAGTGATTCCAATGTTTCTTGTGCTTTTTCTTTTTCAGAAATATTGTTAGACATAGCTTTCACCTCTTTCACAAATTTATATTTTTCCTTACTATTTTATTGTACCATTAAGTAATAAATTAATCAATAGTTTCTTGCGAATTTTTGTTTTTATTTTACAATTTTCCCTCCACCTAACATAATATCATTTAAATAAAATACAACAGATTGCCCTGGAGTAATGGCTCTTTGAGGTTCTGCAAAAGTTAAAGTAGCTATTTGCATTTTACTTGTTTTACCATCTCTTAATTGATTATTGCCCTCACTTTTTGCATTTACTTGCACTACTTTTTCTTCTACCTTTAATATTGCTTTAGCAGGATTTGCGCGGTAACGTATTTTTGCCATAACTTCTATTGGTTTTGATAAATCTATGTTTTCAATTAAAAAATTTAGCTCATTTGTCTGTAATGTAGTTTGGTATAACTCTTTTTCTGTCCCTACTATAACTTCATTTTTTTCTTTATCTAATTTTAAAACATAAAGTGGCTGTTCATAAGAAATACCAAGTCCTTTTCTTTGCCCTACTGTATAGTAAATAAGTCCTTTGTGTTTTCCTAAAATAGTTCCGTCTTTTAATACAATATTTCCTTGTTTTTGCTTTTTTACGCCATTTTGTTCTAAAAAGCTAATATAGTTATTATTTGGAATAAAGCAAATTTCTTGGCTGTCTTTCTTTTTGGCTACATTTAAACCATTTTCTTCTGCTATTTTTCTAATTTCTGTTTTATCGGTAAAATCTGCTAATGGGAATATTATTTTATCTAATAAATTTTGTGGAATAGGATATAAAAAGTAGGTTTGATCTTTTTTATCTGCCTTTGATTTTGTTAATACATATTGCTTATATTCTTCACTCCACTGTATTTTTGCATAGTGTCCTGTAGCAATGTAATCACAATTTAATTTTTTTGCTTGCTCATAAAAAGCTTGAAATTTAAAATATTTATTACATTCCACACATGGATTTGGTGTTTTGGCACATTCATAACAAGAAATAAAATTATGAATTACTTTTTCCTTGAATTCCTTTTCTAGATTAATAACATGATGTTCTATTTGTAATTGTTCACATACTTTCTTGGCATCTTCTATGGTAGAAGTGCTATTTCCATTCCATAGGAGCATTGTTGCTCCCACTACTTCATACCCTGCTTGCTTTAACAATATTGCTGAAACAGAACTATCTACTCCGCCACTCATTCCCAGTAATACTCTTTTCTTTCCTATGAGTTCCTTATTTTCCATTTTTTCTTTTTCCATTTACTTCCTTCCTTTTTATTTATCAATTTATTTCTAAGTTTATTTATTAATATTACTTTTACTAGTTTTCTATTAGAATTTTTCTTAAACTGTATTTTTTATGATAAAGTTTTATGTAGATTCTATTTTTATACTATATAGAAATCAGAACAACTAAACTAATTTTAAATGCTTGTAAATTAATTTAGCTGTTCTGCATAAAAATTATACTTTTTTATTTTTCTTTCTCTTCTACAACTTGAATATGTACATCTTCTAATTGTTTTTGAGAAACTTTGCTTGGTGCTCTCATAAGTAAATCTCTTGCCTTTTTATTTTTAGGGAAGGCAATTACTTCACGAATATTTTTGCTATCTGCAACAAGCATTACCATTCTATCTAGCCCTGGTGCTGCACCTGCATGTGGTGGTGTACCATATTGGAAAGCATTATACAAAGCACCAAATCTAGTTTCTACTTCTTGTTCACTATAGCCTGCAATTTCAAATGCTTTTACCATTAATTCTGAGTCATGGTTTCTTACTGCTCCTGATGCTACTTCATATCCATTACATACTACATCATATTGGTATGCCAAAATTTCTAATGGATCTTTCGTTGTTAAAGCTTCCATTCCACCTTGTGGCATAGAAAATGGGTTATGATTAAAATCTATAGTACCTTCGTCAGATAATTCATACATTGGAAAATCTACAATATAGCATAAACGATATACATTTTTTTCTAATAAATCTAATCTGTTTCCAAGTTCTATACGTACCGCTCCTGCTATTTTTTGTACCGTTTTTAGTTCATCTACCATAAAGAATACTGCACAATTTGGTTTTAGCCCAATTTTTTCTTCTAATTGTTTTTGAACTTCTGGTGTTATAAATTTAGCAATACCACCAGATACTACATTTTCATTATCTACTTTTAACCAAGCAAGACCTTTTGCTCCTGCTTCGTTTACTGCAAATTCTGTCATACTATCAAAGAATTTTCTACCTTGGTTTGCACCATCTGGCACTACAATTGCTTTTACTGTTTTTCCTTTAAAAGCATTGAATTCTACTTTTTCAAAAACATCTGTTACGTCTTGAATAATAAGTGGGTTTCTTAAATCTGGCTTATCACTACCATATTTCTCCATAGCTTCTAAATATGGAATTTTAATAAATGGTGCTTCATCCACTTTCCAATTGGTATGTGTTTTAAAAACAGTAGTAAAAATTTCTCCTAATACTTTTAGTACATCTTCTTGCTCTGCAAAACTCATTTCAAAATCTAATTGGTAGAATTCTCCTGGTGCTCTATCTGCTCTAGGGTCTTCGTCTCTAAAACATGGTGCAATTTGATAATATTTATCAAAACCAGAAACCATAAGCAATTGTTTAAATTGTTGTGGTGCTTGTGGAAGCGCATAAAATTCTCCTGGATGAAGTCTACTTGGTACTAAATAATCTCTTGCTCCTTCTGGAGAAGAATTTGCTAAAATTGGAGTTTGAATTTCTGTAAAACCTAGTTCATCCATTTTTTTACGTAGTGTTTTCATAATTTCGCTACGAAGTAAAATAGTTTGATGAAGTTTATCATTTCTTAGGTCCAAGAAACGATATTCTAATCTTAAATCTTCTTTTACTTCTCCTGCTTTTTCTGAATTAATTTCAAAAGGTAGCACATTTTTACATTTTCCTAAAATTTCAATTTTTTGTGCTTCTATTTCTATTTCTCCTGTTGGCATTTTAGGATTTTTGTTAGAACGTTCTACTACTTTTCCTACTACTTGTAGTACACATTCTGTTACTATTTGGTTTAATATTTCTTTATTAATAGTGTGGTTATCTGCTGAAATAACAATTTGTGTAATACCAAATTGGTCACGTAAATCAATAAACACCATAGCTCCTAAGTTTCTAATTTTTTGTACCCAACCTGCTAGTGTTACTTGCTCTCCTATGTTTTTACTGGTTAATTCTCCGCAATTATGATTCCTATACATACATTTCGCTCCTTTTAAATAATATTTTTATTTTCTATTTATTGTATTTTATTTTATAATATTTAAATTTTTATTTTTCTGTAATACTTATACTGTTTACTGTATTTCTATTTTATTTTTTTCCTATGCGTTAAGAACAAGCAAAAGTATCCCCTTGTTTCTAACATGTATATTATACTGCATTTTTTTGTTAGAAACAAGTTTTTTTCACTATTCTACTGTTTATTTGCTAATTTTTTTTATTTTTTTCTCTTTTAAGCCTGTTATTTCACTAATTGCTTAGTCTTGTCTTTTATATAAATAAATGTTATAATGATTTTGCTTTTGGCAAGCGCTATTTTATTAATGGAGGTATATTTATGTTGGATTTAATTCCGCCTGCAGACCAGATAAGAAGTCCTTTAGATAGTGCTTCTTTTCTATGCTCACAGTTGGCACAAATCTACAGTTCTTTTTTTATTGCGGATGAAGCAACAGAACAGAAGGGGTTGGCAAATCCTTTTTGGAATTTTTCTACCCAATCTGTTAACAAAGAACGGGTTGAAAAATACAAATATGCTTTTATAGCAAAGCATTTGTATTCTAAACTTTATGATGCTTTTCAAGAAAAAGGATATGAAATAATAACAGAAACTTCATATCCGGTTATTGATAAAAGCGATTTTTGTCAGCTTTCCTTTTATGCAGGCACCAGTTTTATTTTCGTTCCAAGATAAGCCTCGTCAATTTTTTCAGTGAGAAAATTGAAAAGAAATCTCTTATTTTTTAAGAGGTTTCTTTTTTATTGAAAATGAAGAACAATCTATCCCTTTTTCTGTTTATTTATTTGTTAATGGAGCATTATAACGTCTTTTAAAAATATGTAAATTATTTTTAGCTGAAATATTGAATTTCTCAGTATTTTTTTATATAATTAGTAAATCATATAGTAACAGGGGGTTTTCATAATGGAAAATATTTTAGTAAAGGATTTATACAGAAACACTGAAAAATACTTAAGTCAGGAAGTGCAAGTTTCCGGTTGGGTAAAAACACTTCGTGATTCTAAAAATTTTGGATTTATAGAATTAAATGATGGTAGCTTTTTTAAAAATGTACAAATTGTATTTGATACCACTCTTTCTAATTTTGAAGATGTAAAAAAATTATCTATTAGTTCTTCTATTATTGTAAAAGGACAAGTGGTAAAAACAGAAAATGCAAAGCAACCTTTTGAAATAAAAGCTACCAATATAGAAATTTTTAATCAAGCAGATTTAGATTATCCGCTTCAAAAGAAAAGACATAGTTTTGAATATTTAAGAACAGTTTCTCATTTACGTCCAAGGACCAATACTTTTAATGCTGTTTTTAGAGTTCGTAGCATACTTGCTTTTGCTATTCATAAATTTTTCCAAGAAAGAGGCTTTGTTTATGTACATACCCCTATTATTACAGGAAGTGACTGTGAAGGTGCAGGAGAAATGTTTAGAGTAACAACTATGGACATGGAAAATACTCCAAAAACAGATGATGGTAAAGTGGACTATTCACAAGACTTTTTTGGAAAAGAATCTCATTTAACAGTAAGTGGACAATTAGATGTAGAAACTTTTGCACATGCTTTCCGTAATGTTTATACTTTTGGTCCTACTTTTAGAGCAGAAAATTCTAATACTGTAAAACATGCTGCTGAATTTTGGATGATTGAGCCTGAAATATGCTTTGCAGATTTAAATGATGATATGGACTTAGCAGAAGATATGATTAAATATATTATTTCTTATGTTTTAGAAAATGCTCCAGAAGAAATGGAATTCTTTAACCAATTTATTGATAATGGATTATTAGATAGATTACATAATGTACTAAATTCTAAATTTGGTAGAATTACTTATACAGATGCTATTAAAGAATTAGAAAAAAATAACGAAAACTTTGAATACCCTGTAGAATGGGGAACTGATATTCAAACTGAACATGAAAGATATTTAAGTGAAAAAATCTTTGGAAAACCTGTTTTTGTAACAGACTATCCAAAAGAAATTAAAGCTTTTTATATGAAACAAAATCCAGATGGTAAAACAGTTGCTGCTACTGATCTTTTGGTTCCTGGCATTGGAGAAATTATTGGTGGTAGCCAAAGAGAAGATGATTTTGAAAAATTAAATAAACGTTTAGAAGAACTTGGATTAAAGAAAGAAGATTATTGGTGGTATATGGATTTAAGAAGATATGGAAGTTGCACTCATAGTGGTTTTGGGCTTGGATTTGAAAGAATGATGATGTACTTAACTGGTATGCAAAATATTCGTGATGTGCTTCCATTCCCTAGAACACCAAAAAATTGTGAATTTTAAAAAAATCAGCCAAAAAGGTACGTCCCTATTGGCTGATTTTTTCTTTTACATATTCATAAATCATAATTCCTGCTGCTACAGATGCATTTAAGCTTTCTGTTTTTCCGGAGCATAGGAATTTTTACTTTTTTATCTGCTAATTCTTGTATTTCTTTTGATATTCCTTTTGCTTCATTTCCAATTACCACTACTTTTTTATGGTAGGAGATGTCATAAATGCTTTTTTCTGTTTCTAAGGATGTCGCAACAATCTCAAATTTATGTCTTTTTATTTCTTGTAGAGTTTTTAATAGGTTTGGTGTAGTTACAATATTCATTCTAAAAATAGCCCCCATAGTAGAACGTACTACTTTTGGATTGTATGGGTCTGCACAGTCCCCAGATAGAATAATTTGTTTTAAATCTGCACTGTCTGCTGTTCTCAAAATGGTTCCTAAATTACCTGGGTCTTGTATTCCATCTAAAGCTAATATAAAATCTTCTGTAAAATCTATTTTGTCAATGCTGTCTTCTTTTTCGATTACTGCCATAACACCTTGTGGGTTTACTACATCTGTCATAGATTGGAATAATTTTTTTGTTACATAAATGCAATTATATTTTGCAATTTCATATAATAATGCTTGATCCATAGTTTTATCTGTTTCGCAATCTTCACAAATTACAATCATTTTAATATTTGTATTTTCTTCTATTGCTTCTCTTACTAGCTTAATCCCCTCTACTAAATACTCATTTGTTTCATCACGGAACTTTTTATCCTTTAACTTTCTTATATATTTAATTTGTTCATTATCTTTACTAGAAATAATTTGCATTTGATAATTTTCCTTTCTAACTTTTATATTGTCTATTTACTTTTTAGTAAATTGTGGTATAATAAATATATAAAGATGAGATACCACTTTGAAATTGTGGTTGCCATCGAGGTTAAAAAAATGTGCGCCTCAATGTGCAGTTAGAGGCGCAATTACTATTTACTAAGCATAATTATAATAAAAATAATTAAGGTAAATACGGTTAATAATAAAAATACTGTTGTGATTATAAATATATGTACAAGTCCTACTAATATCTCTATCATACCACATCACCTCCTCATCTTATGAATTGGTGATGGCAATCACGATTCCTCTATACTATCTCATCTATACTTATTAGTATAAATGAACTCTATTTGTTAGTCAATACTTTTGTAAACTTTTGTTCTTTTTTCGTGTGACAAAATTCGACATTACTCTTTTATTACCAAATTCAAAAACTCTTTTACTTTACTGATGATTTCCTTATCTTCTTTCTTTCCAATTTTGAAAGTAACATATGGTTCTATTCCATTTGAGAAACGAATAGCAATACCATATTGTTTTAATAATTCATCTACTTTTTCAACTGGCATAGCTTCTCTTTGGAAATAAAATACGATTGCTTCTGGTTTTTGTGTAATTTTGGTAACTCCTGCTTTTCTAGCAAGTTCCTTAATTCTTGCTATTTCTAATAAATTATCTAATTCTTTTGGTAAGCTTCCATAACGGTCTATTACTTCATCTATTACATTTTGTATATCTTCTTCTGTTTTGCATAAAGCAATATTTTGGTAAATTTCAATTTTTTGACTGCTATTATCAATAAAGTCATCTGGAATATAGCTTGAAAGATTTAAGTCAATTTGAACATCTTGTTCCACTGGCACTTCTTTACCTTGCATTTCTAGAATTACTTCATCTAGTAATTTACAGTAGGTATCATATCCAACTTGTTCCATATGACCATGTTGCATTTCTCCGAAGCATACTTCCTGCACCACGAATTTGTAGGTCACGCATAGCAATTTTAAATCCAGAACCAAATTCAGTAAATTCTTTAATCGCTTTTAAACGTTTATCTGCTACTTCTGATAAGAGTTTATCCCTTCTATAAGTAACATAACAATATGCTTGTTTTTCTCCTCTTCCTACTCTTCCTCGAATTTGATATAGTTGTGCTAACCCTAATCTATCTGCATTTTCAATGATAATGGTATTTGCATTAGGAATATCTATTCCAGATTCTAGAATAGTAGTACATACTAGTACATTAATTTTTCCTTGGATAAAGTCTTCCATAATTTCTTCTAGTTCTTTACCAGACATTTTTCCATGGGCAAATCCCACTTTTGCTTCTGGTACCATAGTTTCTATTTCATGAGCCTTTTTTTCGATGTTCTCTACTTGGTTAAATAAATAAAACACTTGCCCATTTCTTTCTATTTCTCTGGTAATTGCTTCTTGTATTACTTCTTTATCATATTCTAATACATAGGTTTGTACTGGTTTTCTGTTTTGTGGTGGTTCATAAATAACAGACATATCTCTTACTCCAACAATAGACATGTGAAGGGTTCTAGGTATTGGAGTTGCTGTCATAGTAAGTACGTCTACATTTGTTTTTAATTGTTTTATTTTTTCTTTATCTTTTACTCCGAAGCGATGTTCTTCATCTATAATTAATAATCCCAAGTCTTTAAACTCTATATCTTGGCTTAGTAATCTATGGGTTCCTACTACAACATCTACTTCCCCTAATTTTAACTTTTTAATGACTTCTTCTTGTTCTTTTTTGGTTCTAAAACGGTTTAATAATTCTACTTTCATTGCAAACCCACTCATTCTATTTCTAAATTCTTCGTATTGTTGATTTGCAAGAATAGTGGTTGGCACTAGGTAAGCAACTTGTTTTTGATCCATCACTGCCTTAAAGGCTGCACGAATAGCCACTTCTGTTTTACCATATCCTACATCTCCACATAAAAGTCTATCCATAGGAGCCTGCTTTTCCATGTCCTTTTTTACTTCTTCTATACATCTTAGTTGGTCATCTGTCTCTGCATAAGGAAAACTGTCTTCAAATTGTTTTTGCCATGGAGTATCTTGTGTAAAAGCATAACCTTTTATTTTTTGACGTTTTGCATACAACTCTACTAAATCTTTTGCAATTTCTTGCAGATGTTTTTTTACTTTGCTGGTAGTAGCACTCCATTCTTTTCCTCCTAATTTGTTAAGTCTTGGAGCTGCTTCTCCTCCACCTATATATTTTCTTACACTATCTAAGTTATTTGTTGGTACATATAAAATATCATCATTACGATATTTAATTTTAATATAATCTTTGGTAACATTATCTGCTGTAATGGTATTTACACCTATAAATTGCCCTATACCATGTGTTTGATGTACCACATAGTCTCCTGGTTTTAAGTCTGCAAAAACTATCTTTTCCCCTTCTTTAAAAGTACTAGAAAGCTTTTTCTTTTTGCGAACTGGCTCTTCTAAAGTATTTTGCATACTAATTACTACTAAATTCAAATCATAATTTTCAAACCCAGAAGAAAGCCCTCCTACTGTTACTAAAATAACACCTTCTGTTACTTTTTTAGGAGCTTCTTCATATTGATAATTCATTTCTTGTTCTCTTAATAGGTTTACTATTTTTTGACTACTAATTTCATTTCCTGCTAAAATAACTACTTTCTTTTTTTCTTTTTGATAAGTTTTTAAATCAGAGAGTAATAAGTCTAATTCTAATGTATAAATGTTAATTTCTCTAGACTTAAAATAGAATTTTGTCATATTTTTTAAATTGTCATTTTGCTCTAAATATAGTATTTGTTTTTGTGGTAGGTTATATTCATAATTGCTAATATTTTGAATGGATTCTGGAACAAAACGCTCTTTTTCTAGTAAAGATTGGATTAAATTTTTATTGTCTGTTATAATGTTTTCCTGTCTTTGTTTTATTTTTGTATTTTCGTCTATTGCAAGAATCGTATTTTCTGCTAAATAATCTAAAAAGCTTGCTGTATTTTCATAAAATTGATTAAAATATTTATCAATTTTACTTACATAGTCTCCACTTTTTATCATTTCAATATCTTGTTTTTCTTCTGGATAGTTTTCTTCAATTTTTTGAATACAAGCAGGTAAATTACTTACAATAAATTCATGTGCTGGAAAAATAGTAATTTCTTTTAGCATTTGTGTAGACCTTTGAGAAGCAATTTGAAAATAACGAATAGAATCTACTTCATCTCCCCAAAATTCAATTCTTACTCCTATTTTTTCAGATAGTCCCACATCTACTATACCACCACGGATACTAAATTGCCCCTTATTTTCAATTAAATCATTTCGTTCATACCCTAATTGAACTAATTTTTCTTTTAAGGAATCTAAAGAATAGGTCTTACCTACTTTAAAATCTATTTTGTTTTGGTAAAGTTCTTGTTTTGTTATCATCTTTTGCATGATTGCTTCTATGGTAGTAATAATTATCATAGGTTTCTTATGTTCTTCTGATAACATGATTTGGTTTAATACTTCTATTCTTTCATATGGTAAATCCTTGCTTTCTGCTATATAGTCATATGCCGCTATTTCTCTTTTAGGAAAATACCATACTTTTTGTCCAAATTTTTTTAAATCTTGGTATAGCTTTTTAGCTTGTATTTCGTTATAGGTAAGTATACATATTGGTCTTTCTACTTTTTCTAAAATAGCATCCAACATATATATTTTTTCAACGTCAGATAAGCCCGATATTCCTATCGGACTTATTTTAGTTTGCAATCCATTCAAAATTTCCTGAAATTTTGAATTTTCTTCTAAAATTTGTGTTAAAAAATTCATTTTACAATAGCCTAACTTTCTTATTTATCTTTCTTCTCTTGTTTGTGTTTTGTCTAACCTTAAGCTTATTTTTAACTGTGCTAGTGGATCGATTCCCTTTTGAAATTCTTTATGAATTCTAATTACTTCTACTTCTGACATTCCTACCATTTTAGCAATTTCATTTGTAGTTAATTTTCCTCCATAATAGTCTTTACCAAGATATTGTACATATTCCATTACTTTTTTTATTTTTTGTGCTTGATTTAATTCCTGTAATAACTGCTTTTTTCTTGAACTATTAATAATAGTTTGATTTCCCAATTCATTAATTAATGTAATAGCTTGAGCAATATTATTAGTTCTTAAACAAAATTGTATAAAAAAGTCTACATCTTCTCTTGATGTATTGCCACCATTTTTTCTAACAATAGCTTTTCTAAGTAAAGGAATATCTGTTTTTTTAAGTGTTCCATCATAAGCTTTTTTTCTACAGCTTCTTATATATTCATTTACTTTTCTATTAGTTTCTAATGTGTATTTTTTTTTGCTTATAATGCTAGATACTTCTTCTTTTTGCATTTTTTCTAATTGCTGCTTATATTGTTGTTCAGATTGTACCATTGGCTGTTTTGCATCTTGTCCTTCTTGGTGTTTGATAGGTTCTATTCTATTACCTACTACAATTCCTCCAAGAAAGTTTTGTCTTTCCGTACTAAAATCTTTCTTTTCCATAAATCTTCCCTCTCTTAATTATATTTACCTATTATGTTAATAATTTTATCATATATTTTGCATTTTGAAAAGGGGATTTTTGCATTTTTTTCCATTTTTTACACTTTTTATAGCCACTCACCATATTTTTTAATATATTCTTTCTTTACAATGGTTGCTACCAAACAGTATAAAATAGGAATTCCTATGATGATAATAAATATATATTGTATTGGAATTGCTACTAGTCCAATCATTCTTCCTAAGGCAGTAAAAGGAATAATAATAGCAACGATACTTAAAATAATAGAGGTAGCATATACTGCTTTAGAGGCATTACTTTGTACAAATGGTGTTTTAGCTGTTCTAATAATATGAAGTCCTACTAAATTAGAAACTACTCCATAAGAAAACCAAATTGTTTGGAAAAGAGCCGCTTCTCGAATACCAAAACCAAACCATAAAAGTGCAAATATAGTAAGGTCAAAAATAGAACTAGTTGGTCCCATCCATAACATAAATTTTTTGATTCCCTTCATATCCCATTTTTTTGGTTTTACTAGATATTCATGATCTACATTATCATATGGAATGGATAATTGTCCAATATCATATAATAAACTTTGTACTAGTAGTTGGATTGGAGTAATTGGGAAAAATGGCAAGAAAATACTTGCAATTAAAATAGAAAGTACTTCTCCAAAATTAAAACTTACTGCCATTTTAATATATTTTAATAAATTGCCAAAGGTTTTTCTTCCTTCTATTACCCCATCTGTTAATACATTTAAATTTTTCTTTAGCAAAATAATATCTGCTGTTTCTTTTGTAATATCTACTGCAGTATCTACTGAAATACCAACTTCTGCATTATTTAAAGAAGGAGCATCATTAATGCCATCCCCCATGTATCCTACAATATTACCATGTTCTTTTAAAACACGTACAATTCTTGCTTTTTGAATAGGAGATAATTTTGCATAAACATTCGTCTTTTTTAATAGTCTTGCCAAAGCAGTATCTGATATTTTATCTATTTTGCTCCCTAGTACAATTTTGTCTGTATTAATATTAACCTTTTGGCAAATTGCTTTTGTTACATATTCATTATCACCTGTTAAAACCATTACACGGATGCCATCACGGTTTAATCTTTCTATTTCTTCTTTCGCACTTTTCTTTGGTGGATCTAAAAATCCTACAAAACCTACTAAAGTCATTTTTTGTTCATCATTTTTGGTAAAATTATAGTGAGTATTTTTTCCTTTTTGATTGCCTACTTTTGGTTCATTTTTTTCTATAAGAGGAATATCCTCTTCTTCTATGTTTTTGGTACAAATTGCAATTACTCTTAGTCCGTTTTCATTTAATTCTTTTGTCATTTTTTTAATATTTTGTTTGGCTTGTGTATTAATAGGTCTAACACTGCCATCTTTTTCTTGCATTTGTGTACAACTAGCTAGAATTTCTTCTACAGCTCCCTTAGTTATCATTTGTATTTGTCCCTCTTTGTTTTTTAGGATAACTGATAACTTTCTTCTAGAAAAGTCAAAGGGAATTTCATCTATTTTTTGATACTGTTTTTTAAAATCTTTTAGTCCTTCTTGTTCCACTCTTTTTATAATAGCTTCATCTATATTTCCTTCTAATCCTGTTTGAAAATAGGAGTTTAGAAATGCTGTTTTTAAAATAGCTTTATCTTCTTCTCCTTCTAAATTTAAGTATTTTTCTAATACAATTCTGTCTTCTGTTAAGGTTCCCGTTTTATCTGTACATAAAATATTCATTGCACCAAAGGATTGAATACTGTCAAGTCTTTTCACAATTGTCTTTTTCTTAGACATATTAACAGCACCTTTTGCTAAGCTAGAAGATAAAATAACAGGAAGTAACAAAGGAGTAATTCCTATTGCAATTGCTACAGCAAAGGTAAAAGCAACTAAAGAATCATGTTTAAAAGCATTAATTAAAAAAGTAATAGGTATTAAAACTAGCATAAAACGAATTAATAATTTACTAACACTTTCAATTCCTTTTTGAAAATTTGTTTTAGGCTTTGCTTCTTCAATACTTTCTGCCACTTTTCCAAAATAAGTATCATCTGCAATTTTAATAACAACTCCTTTTGCAGTTCCACTCATTACATTGGTTCCCATAAAACAAATTGTATCTAAATCTGTAATATCATCTATTTTTTCTATGGATTTTAATTCACTGGTTGCTAACTTTCTAACTGCTTCTGATTCTCCGGTTAAAGAAGATTGTACCACATATAAATCTTTTTCGTCTATAATTCTAAGATCTGCTGGAATTAAATCTCCTGCAGATAAAATAATAATATCTCCAACTGTAATGTCATCTAAAAATACTTTTTTTTCTTTTCCTTCTCTTAATACTGTAGTTTTTACCGCTACTAGTTTCTTTAGTTTTTCTGCTGCTTTATTTGATTTAAATACTTCAAAAAACTCTAGTAAAGTACTTACTAGCATAAGTGTAATAACTACAATAATATTGGCATAATTGGGAGGACTCGTTAAGATAACATCTGTATAAATTAATACAATTGTAATGCCCAATAAAATTAAATTAAAAGGACTTCTAAAACTTTCCCATAAATAATGGTACCATTTTTTTGGCTTTGCTTGCTTAATTTGGTTTTTCCCATAACTTGTTTGTCTTTTTTTTACTTCTTCTTCTGTTATTCCTTCTAGATTCACTTGATGTGTTTCTACAAATTGTGAAACACTATTTACACAATCTTGGCCGTAAGCTTTCTGTATATCCATTTTATCTCCTCATCTCTTCTTGCTTGCAATAATAATTTTTTTGTGCGTTACTATTGATAGGCTTTTATTTCTTTTGTATTATAGTTTTTACTTTCTTTCTTTATTTTAATCAAAAAAGTTCTAATTTTCAATGCTAATTGATAAAATAGTAAAAAGAATTTTAAGTTTTACAGGTTATAATTAAAAGGTAGGTATTTCTTTTAAATTGTATAAAATATATTTATTATAAATTGTAACTAAAAAATAGTTAGTTTTAACAGAAAGGAAAAAAAGTTGTCAAAAGTTTTTACAAATTCTATGGAAAATGAATCAGTTTCTTTTACAGGTACTACTGCACATGCTCCCTATAAAATAAAAATATGGGTTTGTTCTTTAAAGAGAAATGGATTAACTATTATATTTTGTTTGTTCTCTCTTTGCCTTATTTTATTTTCTAATACCAACTTGGTTGCTGCTAAAAATGGACTTACTTTATGGGTAACAGCTGTGATTCCTTCTCTATTTCCATTTTTTGTGGCTACTGAACTATTAAGTTATACAAATATTATTTCTTTTTTAGGAAAATTATTAAATCCTATTATGAGGCCACTATTTCATGTACCAGGTGAAGCAGGTTTTGCTTTTTTAATGGGTTTAATTAGTGGCTACCCTGTTGGAGCTAAAATTGTTTCTCATTTTATGGAACAAGGAATTTGCACCAAAGAAGAAGCAGAAAGGATGCTTGCCTTTACCAACAATTCTGGTCCTCTATTTATTATTGGTACTGTTGGTATTACTTTATTTGGAAATACACAAGTTGGCATTTTGCTTTTTATTACACATATTTTAGCTTGTCTTAGTGTGGGAATTGTTTTAAGATTTTTTTCTACCAGTGATTCTAAAAGTTATAATCAAAGTTTCAAATGCGAAAAAACATTTAATTTGTTAACAAAAAATAGAGACAGAAATAAAATATCTACTACTTCTTCTGTTTCTTCTAAAAGTACTAGTGCTTATCAAATGCAGAAAAAGAAAAATGTTACTTTTTCCTCTTTAGGAGAACTACTAGGAAAAAGTATTATGAACAGTATTTCTACTATTCTAATGATAGGTGGATTTGTGGTTATCTTTTCTGTATTACTTTCAATTTTAAGGCAAAGCCATATATTAGATGCTGTTAGTAATTTATTTACTCCTATTTTTTCTTTCTTCCAAGTTCCACAAGAATGTGTAGCACCTTTCTTTTCTGGAATAATAGAACTAACTAATGGAGTAAGCTTAATAGCAAATATCCCATTAAAAACTATTTCTATTTCTATTATATTATGTGCTTTTTTGCTTGGATTTGGAGGAATTTCTATTTTACTACAGGTATTTAGTATTGTTGCTAAAAATGGATTATCTATAAAAACTTATTTTTATGGTAAATTATTACAAGGTTTATTTGCGGCACTTTATACTTTTTTAGCTTTACAATTCTTGCCATTTTTGCAATTGAATTTATAAATAATAGAAAAAAGTCCCTGCTCTAAAATATAGATGCAAGAACTTTTTAGGGGTATTTAATGTATTTGTGAGGTATTATTATTATGTTCTGATTTTGTTTTTTTATACATTTTTTATAAATTTTTTATTATAATTTATAATTAGTATTTGTTTTAGGGAAATGTCATATGTCTTTTTCTAAAATAAAACGGAATGTTGTTTATTTTTAATGAATAAATATAAAATAGAAAGGAACGATTTTAGTATGGAAAAAAACGAACCTAATTTTAACTTTTCTCCTTATATGAATTATGATATTGGTGCTGACCCAATGCTTGGAGATAATCCTATGTTTAATCCTGTAATGCAATATGAACAGGCATATATGTATTACCGCTACTTAACGCAGCAAATGGAATATAAGATTAAATGTAAAGAATATGAAAAATTATGTGGAAGTTCTAGAGAAAGACGTGTGGAATAAGTAAAAAAAATACTCCACTTTTGTGAAGTATTGTGGTAGCGAGGGTGAGATTCGAACTCACGACCTATCGGGTATGAACCGATTGCTCTAGCCAACTGAGCTACCTCGCCATTTGCTACCATGTTTAATATTATAGTATGAGTTTTTAGGTTTGTCAAGGGCTTAAAGGAAAATTTTTAAGGACGGGGGAATCTTACCCATTTTAGGGTAACTCTCCCCGTCCCCAAAAACATTATCTGACATTTTCTTGTACATTTTGTTCTTTTTGATTTTGGCTATCTCTAATTGCTTTATTAGTATCAATTTCTACTTGTTCTACTTCTAAGTTCTTTCTATTATTTCCTTTACCTGCTTTTGGTGAAGTAGTTGCTTTTTTGAATTGATTTTCCATCATTTTTATATGTTCTAAAGATTCTTTATATTCTTTTAAATTAGGATCTGTACTTGTTTCTATATCTTCTTGATCTGGACAATCTATTTCTCCTAATCTACGGTAACCATTAGCAATAGCATGTCCTATTTTCTTTATATTATCTACTATTTTCATATTTTTTCTTAAAATAAAATTTAAGAATTTCACCTCCATTTAAGGTATTTTTCTAACTACTTTTATAGTATACCATATTTTGCTAGAAAAATCAAGCTTTTTAGTATCTTCTACCAAAATTCTATTGTATTTACTTGCCATTTATTCATTTTTAGATAAAAATGTATTTTAATTCATATAATCTCTTAGTTTCTTGCTTCTGCTTGGATGTCTTAACTTTCTTAATGCTTTTGCTTCTATTTGTCTAATACGTTCACGGGTTACCATAAATTCTCTGCCAACTTCTTCTAGTGTTCTTGCTTTTCCATCTTCTAACCCAAATCTTAGCTTTAATACTTTTGCCTCTCTAGATGTTAAAGTTCCCATTACTTCTTCTAGTTGTTCACGAAGTAAGGTATATGCTGCTGAATCTTGTGGAGCAGGGCTATCATCATCTTGAATAAAATCTCCTAAATGGCTATCATCTTCCTCACCAATTGGGGTTTCCAAAGAAACAGGGTCTTGTGCTATTTTTTGAATTTCCATAACTTTTTCTACTGGAATTTCCATTTCTACTGCAATTTCTTCTGGAGTAGGCTCACGTCCATTTTGTTGTAAAAGATGTCTAGAAGTTCTAATTAATTTGTTAATGGTTTCTACCATATGAACAGGAATACGAATGGTTCTTGCTTGATCTGCAATTGCTCTTGTAATGGCTTGTCTAATCCACCAAGTAGCATAAGTACTAAATTTATATCCTTTGGTATAATCAAATTTTTCTACTGCTTTAATTAATCCCATGTTTCCTTCTTGAATTAAATCTAAGAAAAGCATTCCTCTTCCTACGTATTTTTTTGCAATGCTAACTACCAATCTTAAATTAGATTCTGTTAGTTTTTGTTTTGCTTCTTCATCACCTTCTAAAATTCGTTTAGCAAGCTCTAATTCTTGATCGTAAGTTAATAGTGGAATTTTTCCAATCTCTCTTAAATACATTCTAACAGGGTCATCAATACTTACGCCTTCAATATTTGTTAAGTCAATATCTTCTAATTTAATGTCTTCTACATCTTCTAAATCTTCTAAGTCTGGTTCTACATCTAAGTCATCATCTTTTAAAATATCTACACCTAATTCTTCAAAAGCATCAAATACTTTATCTATTTGTTCTGGATTGGTATCTTCTAGTTCAGTTGCTAATTCACCATAAGTCATTTTTCCATTTTCTTTTGCTTTTTTTAAGATATCTGCAACTTTATCTCTACTGATTTCATCTATTGTTTTTTCTTCTGCTTCATTATCTTTATTATCATTATTTTCTTTATTGTCTTGTTTTTGTTCATCTGCTTTACTGCTGTCTGCTTTTTCTTTTTTTTCGGCTTTTTTTGCTTTCTTTTTTTCATCTACAGCTACAGCTTCATTTTCATTTTCTTTTTCTGTTGCAATTGCAGTTGTTTTTTCTTTTTTTGTTCCTTTTTTAGTTTCTGTTTTCGTTTTTAATTCAGTGTTAGGTTTATTTTTTGTTTTTACTTCCTTTTCTTCTATTTTTGTTTTATTTTTTTCCACTTTATCTTCATTTTCTTGTTTTGAAGCTTTTTTCTTTGTTTTTTCTTTATCCATTTCTTTTTCTAATTTTTTATCATTTTCTTTCTTTTTTGTTTTTTTCTTTTCTTCTATTAATGGCTTATTTGATTCTTCCTTTTTCATTAATAAAAACCTCCTATTTTATTTTGGCTAATTTTAAGATTATTGAATTTAATTCATTTTCCAAAAGCTTTCTTTCTTCTGTTTCCAAACTCTCGCCATTTTCTAATTGTTTAATAATGTCGTTTCTTCTGCTCACTAATTTTTCTTTTTCATATACAGAAATTAAATCTTCTACTGCTTTTTGTACATCTGTAATTTCAAAATCATATGCCATAATTTCTGTAATATGATTAATGATATTTTCTTCTTCAAACCAGTCTAAAATATGACTAGTATTAATATTACCTTTTTCTAACTCTTCATACAATTTTTTTAAAATTTGTTTGTTAAGGTTGTCTTTGAAGTCATTTACTTGAATTACATTTTTTAGTTTTTCGTAACATTGTTCTGTTTCGTTAATAAGTAAGTAGATTACCATATTCTCTCTTTTTAGCATCGCTGGTGAAACAGAATTGTTTTGTTCTTCTATTTGTGGTTTCATGGTAACAACTTTTTTCTCCAGCTTTTTACTACCAGTATTTCCTGCAAATAATAATTTATTGACCTCTGCTTGGATAGCCTCTTGCGAAATTTGATATTCTTTTGAAAGTTTAGTAATATAAATTTCTCTTTCCATTTGATTGCTAATTTTAGCTAAAATTTTTGCAATTTCATTTAAAAATTTAATTTTATCATTGGTATTTTCTATATTAAGCTCTTTTTTTAGAATTTTTACTTTAAACTCTACTAAAGAAATGCTGTTATCTACACATTTTTGAAATCTTTCTGGACCATATTTTACTACATATTCGTCTGGATCTTTTGCTCCTTCTATTTGAAGTACCCTAATATCACAACCTAGATTTTGCAGAATTTCCATTCCTCTTAAAATGGCAGCTTGTCCTGCTCCATCTGCATCATAGCCTAGAATAACTTGTTCACTATGTCTTCTAAGTAGTCTTCCTTGTGCTTCTGTCATAGCAGTTCCTAAAGAAGCCACTACATTAGTAATTCCTCTTTGGTAAAGAGAAATAGCATCCATATAGCCTTCTACAATAATAATTTTTTTCGTGTCATGCTTTTTTGCAACATTTAGTCCAAATAAATTTCTACCTTTGCTATAAACAATATTTTCTGGTGAATTAATATACTTTGGTTTACTATCATCTAAAACCCTTCCACCAAATGCAATAACTCTATCTCTTACATCTTGAATAGGGAACATTAATCTTTTACGAAAACTGTCAATAAATCCACCTTCCTGTGTTCTTTTAATTAAACTAGAGGCAAGCATTTCTTCTACTGTAAAACCTTTTTGCTTTAGCAATAAATAAAGTTCATTAAAGTTACCAGAATATCCTATAAGAAAGGCTTTTAATGTACGGTTGTCCAATTTTCTTTTTTTAATATAGTCTTGTGCTATTTTGGAAGTAGGCTTATACAAATTTTCATGATAAAATCTTGCTGCAATTTCGTTAATTTCATATACTCTTTTCTTCAACTTTGCTGTTTTATCATCTTCATAATTATCTAAACTTGGAAGTTCCATACCAATTCTATTGGCTAGTAATTCTAAAGTATCTTTAAAATCTAGCCCTTCTATTTTAGAGACAAAGTGAATAACGTTTCCTCCTGCTCCACAGCCAAAGCAGTGAAAAATTTGCTTGTCTGGAGAAACAGCAAAAGAAGGAGATTTTTCTTTATGAAATGGACATAAGCCGAAGAAATTTCTCCCACTTCTTTTTAATGTGACATATTTCGATACTACATCTACAATATCATTGTTTGTTCTAATTTCATCAATTAATTCTTCACTATATCGTACCAATTTTAACTACCTTTCTATTTATTATTTATATTATTCGACATAAAGTAAAGAAATCCTTCTTTACTTTATGTCAAATAACATTTTTTTACAAACATACAACCTCTTTTCGACACATAGCATGTTTTTTCTTTGGAATTACTCTCATTTTCATGTAATTTAGTCTCATTTCATAAGAAAAATTTTTTATGTAATAGAAAAAAGACGATTTTGATCGTCTTCTTGCTATTTTGTCTATTTTTATGTATTATAAATTTTCTGAACCATTATTTTCTTCTTCAAAAGGAATAAATTTATTTACTACACTAGTATTTAAATCTGCATTTTCATGTGGTGCTCTATATTCGTCAAATGATATGTTGATTTTATTTTCAATTAATTGTTCTACTTCGTCTTGGGTTGCATGTTCTGCTAAAACAAGTTCACTTACTAATATTTGTTTTGCATTAGAAAGCATTTTCTTTTCGCCAGTAGATAAGCCTTTTTCTTTTTGTTTAAAACTTAGGTTTCTAACTACATCTGCTACTTCGTATACATTTCCACTTTTCATTTTTTCCATGTTATCTCTATATCTTTTATTCCAATTTTGGGACATTTCTGTTTCATCTTCTCCCAAAACGGAAATAACTTTTTCAGCTTCTTCTTTTCCTATTACATTTCTAACACCAATTTCTTCTGCCTTTGCTGTTGGCACCATTACTTTTACTTCTCCTGGCATTTTTATAATATAATAGGCTTGGTTTTCTCCTAAAATATTCTTTTCTTCTATTGCATCAATTGTACCTGCTCCATGCATTGGATATACAATTTTGTCACCTACATTAAACATGTAAGAACACTTCCTTTCATTTGCAAAAATATATCATTTTGTTAGTTAAGAAAGTTTTTAGGCTCTTCTTCAACCACAATACTATTATACTACAAAAAATGGCAAAAGTCAAAACTTTTACCATTTATTTTTATATATTTTTCTTTTAATTTATTGTATTTTCTAAGGCTTCAAGATTTTTAAAATTTTATGTTATTTGTACTTACCTTTCAGTTTTATTTCATAAAATTTGCTTTTTATTTACCAGTAGAACCAAATCCACCCATTCTTTCTCCTTCTGCTGCATCATTATCTACTGTGCCAAATTTTAAGAATATACCTTGTGCAATAGCTTCTCCTTTTTTAATATGTACATCTTCATCTTTGATATTGATACATTGAATAAAAATATGTCCATCGTTTTCTGGGTTTCCATAATAGTCTTTATCAATTACACCTGCACTATGTGGAAATAATATGCCTTGTTTTTTTGGTCCTGAACTTCTTGGAAATATTAATAATACTTCATCTCCTGGCATATATGCTTTTACACCTGTCTTAATTAAAGTTGGTTTCATTCCTTTTTGGAAACTTGGTATTACAGTGTCTTCTGCAGCTTCCAAATCATAAGCAGCAGAGTATTTTGTTTTTCTAATTGGTAAATGAATGTCTTCTTTTTCAAATCCTTTTGCTACTTCAAATCCTCTTATTTTTTCCATGCTAATATCTCCCATCTGTTTTTTCTTTATCTTACCATTATCTTTTCTTTTTTGCAAGAATTTTTTACCTATTTTCTATTGCTAATTTTCTTTATTTCTTCTTCAGTTAATCCTGTTACTTTCACAATTATATTAATTGCAATGCCTTCTTTCAACATTTTAATAGCATTCTTTTCTTTTTCAATTCTTGCACCTTCCTGTCTTCCTTCTTGTAATCCTTCCTCTCTTGCTTCCTTTTTTAATTCTTCTTTTTCTATTTCATAATCCCACTCTATTAATTGCCTTTTATATGCCTCTAATCTTTCATTTTGATTTGCACTCATCTCATCTAAATCTTCTACTACTTTTTCTATGGTTTTATTTTTCTCACTTGCCATTTTTACTTTTTCCTCCTCCCCTACTATTAGCCATAACCACTGTTCTAGCTTACTACTCATTTTTGGATTTTTTTTGATAAATTTTTTTAGCTCTATGTAATGAATTTCTATTCTATCTGTTAATAAATCTTGTTCTTTTTCATAACCCATTTCTACTTGTTTTTCTGGTTCGCTATCTTCAAACTTAAAATGTGATATACTGTGATATGCATTTCTTTTTAGCAAGTTTTCTCCTAATATGGTAATACTGATAAATTTCTTTAAAAACCTGTAATCTTCTCCTGCTCTAGTATCTTCTGCTATCAATCTGGATGTATAGGCTATATTCCTATTTACCATTCTTTTTACATTTGCTACTTGCATTTCAATATCGATTATAGTATCTTCGTTAATTTGTGCCCTTATATCTAACACTCCTAGTTTTTCATCTGTATAATTTTTTGTGATTTCTGGATTTTTTACTTCTACTTTTTCTATTTCTATATTTAGTATTGCCTCTAATAGTTCTTTTAATTCCTGATTATTCTCCGGCTTTGCAAAAATCCTTTTAAATACATAGTCATTTTTTAAGTCTAATCTTTCTTTTGTGTTTTTTACAAAATTTGTGATATCTTCCATATCTCTACCTCCATTTTAACAAAAATTTTGTTAGGTATCAATAGTTTTTCTACAAAAATTAAATTTGATTTATAGCTTAATATCACTTATTTTACTTATAACAGGAATTCATTTAGAAAATAATTATTTGAGAAATAAAATAATACAAGAAATTATTTTTTGAAAAAATACATTATTTATTTTATAAATTTCTATTAGGAAAATATTTTAGATAAAATATAACTATTTTGATATATCATTTAATTTGATAGAAAAATATTGAATATTAATTAGTTTGCTAAAAATGCCTTTTCAATGAATATTATGTACTAATTTCTAACTGTTTTAGTTATAACATACTCCTATGGTAAATGCAACAAAAATCGTATGCTTTTTTTCGACATTTTTCTTTGTGAATTTTTATTTTGCCTTTTATAACAACATAAAAATCCATAAGATTTCATATTTAGAAAACTTATGGATTTGTTTTATGATAACTAATTAAAGTTTTAATTCAGATAAGATTTTAAAATGTTACAAGTACCGGTCGAAATCCGATAAAATCACCATTTGTTCCAGTGTTGCTAGCAAATTCAAAAATACCCGCACGTGACATATTATCACAACGACCACCAGTGTTAAAAATGGATATTCAGAGTACAGAAAACTTGAATCATCTCCATACCATGAATTTCCCATGCTCCTCCACTCATATCATAGATTCCATATACATTTGTCACTTTGGCTTGCTTCAAATTTTGCTACCCATAATCCTTTTGCTGTACTACTATATTCAAATCCTGGATGTACTACATAGCCATTTGGAAATGTTGTAAAATTACTTGTTGTGCTTGAATCGTATTCCGCTAATGTCTTTCCTGTTGCTCCTTCATTTGTTGTCCCTTTTAAAAACTCTATATTAATCGTGCCACCGTTGCACTATTAGTATGATAATTATCTGCTATTTGATAAGCATATCTTGGTATCCACACCCACAAGCTTCCATCACTTGTTTTCGCATTTGCCCATTTTTTATCTGTTGTTGTATAACTATACCAATCTGGGTCATCTGCTGTGGTTTCTACCATGGTATAGGTTCCACTTCCATTATCTTCCCATTTTACGGGTGTTAAGGCTCCATTTTGTAAATCTGGGGTATTTATTCCCTTTTGCTTTTTATTTTTTATCAATGTAAGGTTACTATTTTCTTTCTTTTAATCCAGTAGCATTTTCCATAAACATAACATAAGATAGTAATATACTTACATTTTGGAGGTACTAGAAGAAAAACATGAAAGATACATTAAATCATTTATCTTTAGGTTCAGAAGCTAAAATACAAACCTTAGGATGCACTGGATCCCTTCGTAGAAGGCTTTTAGATTTAGGTTTTGTACCAAATACAAAAATTAAGCCACTTTTTAAAAGTGCTAGTGGTGACCCTACCGCTTATGAAGTTCGTAGCAGTGTAATTGCTCTTCGAGAAATAGATAGCAAAAATATTAGAATTATATTGTAATTTTTTCAGTTGTTCACTTGCACGTTTTCTAATTGTATTCATAAAATATAATACTATATGGAGGTGATATTAGTGGGTCTTACTGCCAGTTCAACTGGTAAAAAAGCGATTGAAAAGAATGCTTTTGAAAAAACAATTGGATGTGATTATACCATTGCTATTGCAGGAAATCCCAATGTTGGAAAATCCACTATTTTTAACGCTTTAACCGGTATGCATCAGCATACTGGAAATTGGCCAGGCAAAACTGTTTCCAATGCTACTGGTATGTGTACTTTTCGAAACCTACAATTTTTGTTAGTAGATATTCCTGGTACTTATTCTTTAATGAGTCATTCAGAAGAAGAAGAAATAGCTAGAGATTACATATGTTTTGGAAATCCAGACGCTACTGTAGTTATTGTGGATGCTACTTGTTTAGAACGAAATTTGAATTTAGTTTATCAAACAATGGAAATTACACCTAACATTATTCTTTGTGTCAATTTATTGGATGAAGCAAAGAAAAAAGGTATTTCTATTGATTTTTCATTATTAGAAAAATTGCTTGGCATTCCAGTAGTTGGTACCATTGCTAGAAAGAAGAAAACATTAAAACAGCTTATGGAAAAAATAGAAGGTGTTTGTAATAAAAAGATTATTCCCACACCTCATAAAATACAATATTGTCCTTTAATAGAAGATTGCATTACTTTGCTTACACCAACCATTCAAGAGGTTTTACCTAAAGAATTTTCTTACCTTACTCGTTGGATTTGTTTAAAATTAATAGAACATGATGAAGATATTTTAAATTCTATTGAAAAAAATTTGAAAGTTAACTTATTGGAAAATGTAGATATTGCTTTAAAACTGATTCAAATTAAAGCAAAACTTTCTGAACAAAATTTAAGAGATTCAGATTCTTTTCGTGATGAAATTGTTTCTAGTATTGTTTTTCAGGCAGAAACTTTAAAGCAAGATGTTTGCCATTATGAGAAGGAAACCTATAATGCAAGAGATAGAAAAATAGATAAAATACTAACTTCTAAAAAGTTTGGTATTCCCATTATGATTTTGTTTTTAGGGATTGTTTTTTGGATAACAATTGTAGGAGCTAATTACCCCTCTAGCTTATTGTCTGATTTATTTGCATGGATACAAGAAAAATTATTATGGCTATTAGAAGCTTTAAATTCACCAGAATGGTTAACTAGTGTACTGATTGATGGAATTTATACTACTCTTACATGGGTAATTGCTGTTATGTTGCCACCTATGGCTATTTTCTTTCCATTTTTTACTTTATTAGAAGATTTAGGTTACTTACCTAGAATTGCGTTTAATTTAGATAAGTTTTTCCAAAAAGCTTGTAGCTCACGGAAAACAAGCATTAACTATGTGTATGGGATTTGGTTGTAATGCTGCAGGTGTTGTGGGAGCTAGGATTATAGACTCTCCTCGTGAAAAGTTAATTGCTATTTTAACCAATAGTTTTGTGCCTTGTAATGGAAGATTTCCTTTTTTAATTACCATTAGTACTATTTTTATTGGTAGTACTGTAGCAAGTGGATTTGCTTCTTCTGTTATTTCTACTATTATTGTTTTATTAGTAATTTTACTTGGCGTGTTTATGACTTTGTTTATTTCTAAAATCTTGTCTAAAACAATTTTAAAAGGTGTACCATCTTCTTTTATGCTAGAACTACCACCTTATAGAAAACCTCAAGTTGGTAAAATACTAATTCGTTCTATTTTTGATAGGACTCTATTTGTATTAGGAAGAGCCATTAGTGTTGCTGCTCCTGCTGGTCTTGTAATATGGTTATTTGCTAATATTTCAATTGGAGATATTAGTATTCTTACGTATGTAGCCAACTTTTTAGACCCTTTTGCCAACTTAATGGGATTAGATGGATATATTTTAACAGCTTTTATTTTAGGTCTTCCTGCTAATGAAATTGTACTTCCCATTATTTTAATGTGCTATATGCAAAAAGGGGTTTTAGTAGATTTAGAAAACACTTATCAAATAGGGCAAATTTTAATACAAAACGGTTGGACTTTGCTTACTGCCATTAATGTAATGATTTTTACTTTATTACATTTTCCTTGTGCTACTACATTAATGACTATAAAAAAAGAAGCAGGTGGATTGAAATGGTCTGTTCTTGCCTTTCTACTTCCTACTGTTTGTGGTGTTGTGCTTTGCATGGTAACTACTAGTATTTGGAACTTGGTTAGCTTGCTAGTTTAAAATTTAAAACTTTAATAATTTAATATTTTGATACTATTCTATTTTTTTCGACCCTCTTTTGCAATTTTACATAATTTGTGTTATAATAAATTTATTCTCACTTTTATAGTTTTCAAAATAGGAGGAAATAGAATGAGTACAACAAAAGAAAATCCTAGCAAAGGCTTTTATTGGTGTTTTTATAACACACAGTTCCGGCTTATTACAGCAGACCCTTTAAAGCTCACAGAATTTCGCGAGCTTCCCTACTTTGACCGTTCTTTAAAGCCTGTTCTGGACACCCTTGGTATTCCCTATTTTTTAAATGGGAATCAGTGTGTCATATGGGATCCTACCTGTGAGGAATATGAGGACTTTACAGCATTTATAAAAAGAGCTCCTTTTTCACCTCATGGTTCCTATATTGTAACAAATGAGGTTTTTACAGGTCTTATTCCCACTAAGGAAATGTTTGAGAAGGCAAAAATCTATTATGAAGCCGCACGTAAAAAAATCAATGATTTTCTGGAAAAACAGGATAAATTAAATTTTGAGCAGGAATTCCAAAATGGATCTTTAGATGGTATTTGCTATTGTGTTACACAAAGTTATGATAACTTTGTGGATCTTCCTTCTCTACTTGAGAAAGATTATTATGTATTTTCTTATGGTAGAGAAGTAAATGAAAAGTACACCGGTGATATTTGGAAATACTTAGTCATTCGTAAAAGTGCTATTACCTCTACTGATTCTCTTTCTCTTAAGGTTCCTGTAAGTTGGGCTGGTAAAATTATTGGAAAAGAGGGCAAAAACATCAAAAGTTTGGTGACACAACTTGGTGTTAGACATATTTCTGTCATTCCAAGCTCTGCCTCTCCTAGTTTTGAAGGCTAATTCATGCGTATTGCATGAGAGAAAAAAGCTATTAGAGTGATTTCTCTAATAGCTTTTTTCATAATCTAATCAATTGTTGTTGACTTTTTTCAAAACTTGATATATGATAAGGTCAAAATGAGAATAGTTCTCAAATTTATTATTAGGAGGAGAATAATTATGGAATTAAAAGGTTCAAGAACAGAAGCTAATTTAAGAGCAGCTTTCTCTGGAGAATCAGAGGCAAGAAACAAATACACTTATTTTGCAAGTGTTGCAAAAAAGGAAGGATATGAACAAATTGCTGCTATCTTTTTAGAAACAGCTGAAAATGAAAAAGAACATGCAAAACTTCATTTTAAATATTTACAAGGAATTGGAGATACCAAATCCAACTTAGCAGATGCTGCAGCTGGTGAAAACTATGAATGGACAGACATGTATGCAAATTTTGCTAAAGTAGCTGAAGAAGAAGGATTTTTAGAAATTGCTGCTACTTTTAGAGGAATTGCAGAAGTTGAAAAACATCATGAAGAAAGATATAGAAAATTATTAGACAATTTAGGAAATGGTGAAGTTTTCAAAAAAGGAAGCATTACTGTTTGGAAATGTAGAAACTGTGGACACATTCATGTAGGTTTAGAAGCTCCTGCTGTTTGCCCAGTATGTAAACATCCTCAATCTTATTTTGAAGTAAATTGTGAAAATTATTAATTTTTTTCAGCCAACAGGGACGTTCCTTGTTGGCTGATTTTCGACCACTGGGGACGTTCCTTTTTGGCCGATTTTCAGCCAAAAGGGACACTCCTTGTTGGCTGTTATTCTGCTATTAAATCATACTCATTTACTAATGATTTGATAGTACATTTTACAAATTCTCCACTTTGTAGTGTTTTTTTGTTTTTTAAATAAATTACTCCATCTATTTCTGGTACATCCATATAACTTCTAGTAATATAGTATTTTCCATCTTTTGTGAGTCCTTCTATCATAACCTCTAATTGCTTTCCTATATGTTTTTCTAAGTTTACTTTTGATATTTTTTGCTGCAATTCCATAATTTTACGATATCTTCTTTTTTTGGTTTGAGGATGAATTTGTCCGAGATAGTTTTTCTGCAGGTGTTCCTTCTTCTTTAGAAAACATAAATGCCCCTAATTTATCAAATTTTGCTTCTTGCAAAAATTGGTAAAGCTCTTCAAAATCTTCTTCCGCTTCTCCTGGGAATCCCACCATTACGGTTGTACGTAGAATTACATTTGGTAGTTCTTTTCTTAATTTCGTAATTAAATTTCTAATGCTTGCTCCATCACTTTTTCGGTTCATTCTTTTTAGTACTGGGTTTGCGATATGTTGAATAGGAATATCAAAATATGGACAAATTTGTGGATTTTCTTTTACCACTTGTATTAAATCATCTGTAATAGTTTCTGGGTATGCATATAAAAATCGAATCCATTTGATTTGCTTTATTTTGCAAAGTTCTTTTAATAGTTCTGCAAGCATTGGTTTTTGATAAATATCAATTCCATATTTGGTAGTGTCTTGTGCTGTTAAAATAATTTCTCTGTACCCTTTTTGTACTAATTGTTTGGCTTCTTCTAAAATATTTTCCATTTTTCTGCTCACTAGTGGACCACGAATTTTTGGAATGGCACAATAAGTACAATAGTTGCTACATCCATCTGCAATTTTTAGATAAACATAATTATTACCCGTGGTTATAACACGGTCTGTTAGTTCTAAAAAATTATCATTTTTATATAGTTCAGTATGATTTTCTACGTGTTGCCCATTAATTACACTTTCTATTTGTTCCCATAAAGTATTATATTCTTGATATTTAATATATAAATCTACTTCTGGAATAGCTTTTTCTAATTCTTCTTTATATCTTTGTGCCAAACATCCCATTACAATTAAATATTTGCAGTTTTTCTTTTTATATTCTGCCATTTCTAAAATAGTATTAATTGCCTCTTCTTTGGCAGATTGAATGAATCCACAAGTATTAATAACAATAATTTCTGCTTTTTTTGGGTCATTTACTACTTCATAACCATGTTTTTGAAAAATAGCAATTGTTTTTTCTGTATCTACTAAATTTTTATTACATCCTAACGAAATAAATCCTACTTTCATTGTTTCATTCCTCTTTTTATTTTTTGTTTTCTTACTTTTTACTCTTTTTTACTTTTCTTTACACTTTTTACGTTTTTTTACTTTTCTTTATGTTTCTTTACGTTTTTTAATAACTTTCTCTCATTATTTTATTATTCTTCGTTTGTTTCCACTACTTCTTCTAATAAATCCAATCCTTTTAATAATTCTTCATAAGTTTCTTTACTAACAATATCTTTATTTCCATTTGCATAAGCTTTTGCTATACCTTTCATATCTATTAGCTGATAGCGATTTTCTGCATCTTGTCCTCTATCTAACACATAAATTGGTGTATAGTCCACTTTACTTAAATATACTTTTCCATCTTCACCACTTTTTCTGAGTTCTATATTTAATACCAATTCTATTTTAGAATTTGCATAATCGATGGAAGAAATATAATTTCCTAAAGAGTAAGCAATAAATACGTTTTCCCCCTCTTCATTTTTTCTTACTTCCATAGGTTGAATTACTGCAGGGTGATTGCCTAAAATAACATTTGCACCATTTTCTATTAAAAAGTCTGCAATTTCTTTTTGCTCTTTACTTGGATTTGTTGCATAATCTTCTCCCCAATGCATAATGACAAAAATATAATCTGCATTTTCTTTTGCATATTCTAGGTCTTTTTTAGCGGATTCTTCACTGTATATATTCACACTGGCAAGTTCTTTTTTTGTTTTGCTTGCTTGGTTTTCTACCCCATAGGTATAAGATAGAAAAGCAAATTTGGTATCTTTTACTGTTTTAATGGTTACTGTATTTTCTCCTAAGCTATCTCCTACTGTTGAAAACCCTATACTCTGTAAATATTCTTTGGTTTGTGTTAGCCCCTTTATTCCATAATCTAAACTATGATTTGTACTAAGACTTACTAAATTGACTCCTGTATTTTTTACCGCTTGTGCAAATTGTTTTGGACTATTACGATTACCATAACCAGAATAGCTATTATTGGTAAAGTTAGTTTCCATAGTGCCTAAAATAATGTCACTTCTTTGTAAAAAGCTACTAACACCTTGGAACATTGGATCAAAATTATAACTTTTTGTATCTTCTTGGTAAGCATCTTGTAACATTTCTTCTCCACATAAAATATCTCCTACTGCAGAAAAGCGAATAATACTATCCCTTGTTTTACTATTAGAATCTGCTATGTTTTGTTCTGTTTCTGTAAAAATAGATTCTATTCTTTGGTCTAATTCTTGCCTTTGCTGTGCTAGTAATTTTTCATCTTGATAATGTCGATAAAAAATAGTTCCAACACAAACTAAAATGATTACTGCGAATATGCTTAATAAAATACAAAAAGTTTTAAAACTAATTAGTTCTGTTATTTTTTTGAAAGTTCTTTTGTTTCTTCTGTTTCTTGCCATTCTATTTTTCCCCACAAAATATGTTTATAAAATTTAGATTAATAAACTTTATAAATATATTCTTTCTTTTTTATTTTTAATAACATCTATAAGTAATTTTTTTAACACAAGATTTTATATTATAGTTATGATCAGATGTATTTGTCCTTTAATAAGATATCATATTTTTAACAAATTTTCTAGCCAATATGAATAAAATATTAAAAAATAACAGATACTATTGACATACGTATTAACGTACGTTATAATGAATATAGGAGGTGTTTAAATTGACTAACACAAATGCTACCAATTTTAGAAAAGATATTTATGAACTTTTAAAACAAACTATAAAATTCAATGAACCTGTTAATATTTCTACTAAAGATGGGAATGCCATTCTTATTTCTGAATCAGATTATAACAGTTTAATGGAAACACTTTATTTAACCACTATACCAGGTATGAAAGAAAAGATTAAAGATGGTATGAATACCAAAATAGAAGATTGTGTTGCAGAAGAAGAGGTGGATTGGTAATGTATCATATTTTTTATACTAAAACTGCTATAAAAGATATTCCCAAATTAAAGTCTGCACACTTAGATAAAACTGCTAAATCTTTAATTGATGTAATAAAAGAAAATCCTTTTCAAGTTCCACCTCCATTTGAAAAACTAGTTGGAGATTTACAAGGAGCTTATTCTAGAAGAATAAATATTAAACATCGACTAATTTATGAAGTTTTAGAAGAACAAAAAATTATAAAAATACTTAGTTTATGGACACATTATGAAAGATAAGAATCTATCAAAAATATTAAAATATATATCTAAAGTATTAGGATTGTCTTTTGAAATTTTTAAAAGACAATCCTAATACTTTTATTAAATATGTTTTTTATTTTCTATTTTACATATTCATTTAATGGTTTTACTCTATATTGTAATTCTCCCATTTTTTCAGTTGTTACATATCCTGCCTCACTATTAATAACATCTGGAATACGATTTACTACACTTGCACATGTTAGCTCTACTGTTGCAGGTCTTGCTACTACTATAGTGGTATCTGGCTCTCCATAAACAGTCCATTCGTTTTTGTCAAAATCTTCTTTTGAATATACTTTTCCAATACATTCGCTTTCAATAGTAACTCCTTCTTTTGTAGTGGTTGTAACTACTGCACTCATTCCTGTTGCATCTCCTGCTTTTACTGTCATTCCTAATGTAGTAGAATAAATATCTTCTTTATAAGTTTGTGGTACTGTTTTTTGTGTTTGGTTTTCTATGGTTAATCCCAATTTAGAGCATAGCCAACCATTCACATTCCACATATAAGATGGTAAATATTCTCCACTTTCAATTACTTTTTGTCTTTCTTCATCTGAAATTCTATCTACAGATGCTACTTGTTTATCAAATTCATCTAAAGTTAGTCCTGCACCATGTGCTTTTGCTAAAGCAATTCCATAGTCTTCTACATTGTAACTAGAACTTCCTTTAATTTTTGTAATTTTATGAGTAGAACCTGCAATAGAACTAATTAGTTGTCCCCAATAAATATCTTGGTAACCACTACCAGTAATTGTGCAACCGGTTTGTTTTGCCATTTCATCTAATTGTTTTGTAATAGTTGGATTTGAATTTTGTGGATAAAATGCTTCTTCGCAAGTGGTAATTGCATTAATTCCAAGTTTTGCACAAAGCATTAAGCTATCTTTTACATCTGCAATTAAACTCATTGTAGTTACAATTGCAATATCTGGTTTTACTTGTTTTAACATTTCTTCTGCTTGTTCTAAAGCAGTTACAGTGACACCTTTCTTTTCTGTTTTCATTACATCACCAATATCTTTTCCAATTACATCTGGATTTACATCTATTGCTCCTACAATTTCTCCGCCTTTTTCATAAACATAACGCATTGTATATACTGCCATTTTTCCTGTACCAAATTGTACTACCTTTACTTTTCTATCCATTAAAAATTCCTCCTTTTCCTGTTTAACAGGACTAAAAAAATTAATCTTTCGATTCTGTTTAGATTATATACCAATTTTCATTTTTTATACAATAGTTATTGTTTAAATTAAATACAATTTTTCTTTCAACTCTGCCAAATTTTCTTTCACACATTGGTACCCATATTCATAACATTTATCTAATTTTTCTACATCTAACAAACCTACTTTATCTGTATAAACATTTAACACATAATCACTTTTTTCTAGGCTTTCTTCTGCAATTTTACTTCCCATAATGTCTATGGTTTTCATTACAATATCCATAAAATTGCTATTTTCGTCAATAGGGTCAGAATGAAATTTTACAGCTATTACTTTATCTGCACCGCAATTTTCTTACTTCATTTACTGGAACATTATCTAAAGCACCACCATCCATAAAAGCATGCTTTTCCATATAGCAAGGTGAAAAGACGGCAGGAAAACTGCTACTTGCTCTTACTGCTTTTCCTATACTAATATCTGTGATATATTGTGTAGCATCTACTGCTTTTTTCGGAATTCGGTTTGTAAATACATATTCTTTGGATTTCATAATATCTACTGTTGGTATTGCAATTGGCATTTGAATTTGATTAATATTGGTAATTTGTTTTAATTTAGCCAATCTATCATATACATTTTCAATTGCTTCTCCATTATGAAAACCTGTTAAAGTTTTTTTAGAACCAAAAGGAAAATGCATTAATCTAGAAATCCACGGAATTTGACTAGTTCCAATAATTTCTTTACTATATTTTTTAAAAAGCTGATAAATTACATATGGAGGATATCCAATAGCATATAAGCTTGCAACCATGCTTCCTGCACTGGTTCCACCGTATAATATCTATAGGAATTTGTTCTTCTAGTAATGCTTGTAATACACCTGCATGAGCAATACCTCGAATTCCACCTCCAGATAAAGCAACACCTATTTTCATAAAAAATCCTCCCAAATTTGTTTTTTCATTTAGTAAAAAAATTCTTTACTATTATTATGAACAAATTTGAAAGGATTTAAACTAGAAATTCAGTTTTTACTTTTTCATTTTTAAATGATAGCTATTTCCATTGAAAAACAGCACATATAGCATTCCATATTCCAACAAAAACTTTTCCTATTACGTCTACTATGGCTTTTATAACAGAATTCGATTCATAAAACTCTATAATCCAATTATGAGTTAGAGGAAAGAACCATAAAGCAGTGCAAATAAGAGCAATAATTAAAATGGTAATCAAAAAATCTCTATAATTTTTCCAGGTCCATTTATATTTTATTTTATACCCTAAGCTTTTTAAATAATTTTCATAAGCTTCTTGGTATTTAGCTTCATATTCATTTTGTAGATTTTTTTGCAGTTCTTCTTCCATTTTCTTTTGCTTTTTAAGTTCTTCTTTAGTTTGGTTTCTATCTTGTGTCATTTCTTTTTGTGAATTGTTTTGTTGAAAATTTTCTGTTCCATACCATGTAGTTGCTTTTGTGGTATCTTGTAATCTTTTTTGTTTTAAAGTTTCATCATATTCTTTTCGTTTTATTTCATCACTTAAAATAGCATAAGCTTCATTAATTTTTTTAATAGTTTCTTCTGCTTTTTGCTTTTTCTCTTCTGGTTGTAAGTCCGGATGATATTTTTTTGCTAATACTCTATAGGCTTTTTCAATTACTTCTTTAGAGGCATTTTCACTTACTTCTAATATTTCATATAGTGTTTTCATAGTTCCCCCACTGTTTTTATTTTCTTATTCTAGTATAACATTTTTTTAGACAAAATCATAGTATTTTTTTTATCTTTATGATATAATACAAAATGTTCTAAAAAAATAATGTGATAGGAGCTGGAGACATTGAAATTAACACAAGATGGAGAAATATTAGCAGAAAATAAAGTTCTAATTTTATATCTTTTAAATAAATTGGACCAACCTATTACAAATGATGGGTTACTTCGATTAGTTTTATCTGTTATGGATATGAACTATTTTTATTTTCAACAATTTTTGTTAGATTTATTAGAAATTAAATATATTATTTCCTTTGAAAAAGAAGGAAAACAAGTATATCAAATTACCCAAAAAGGAATTGAAACTTTGGAATTAACCCATGATATTCTTCCAGGTATTATTAAATTAAAAGCAGATATGACTTTTGAAAATGAACTAAAAGAAACCAAAGAACAAGAATCTATTACTGCAGAATATACTCCAGAAAGTGAAAACCATTATACGGTTACTTGTAAAATTAATGAAAATAATAATTGTATTTTTCAAATTAGTGTTTTTGCAGGTTCCCGTGAAGAGGTCAAAAAGATTGTAGATAATTGGAAGGAAAATGCTTATCGCATTTATCCACAGATTTTAAATGATTTGAATAGTTAAAGAGCGACTTTTGTCGCTCTTTCTCTTTTACCAAGTGCCTAATCATTTTCCTAATGTATATGGATTGTCTGAAGTTCCATTTCCGCCTGTTACTTTGAGTCCTGATTTTAGATGGAATACAGGGCGAAGACCACTCACAATGCTATACGACTCCGTGCGACCACTGGAAGTAATATAGCATAACCAACCGTAATACGATTTGCCATCCGTCTTCACGTGGCGCACGCCGAAAAGACTATGGCTCGAGACTGCGTACATATAACGTGATGCTAACCAGTAATTATTACCTATATCATGTATGTTTAGTGCATTCATTTGGTTCCAATCTGTTTCATAGTTAGTATCTGCATCTTTAAACTGTCCATTATAGCTTGACATATAGCTATCACTACTTGTAAACATTCCTGCTCCATCATAACTTGGATTATTTGGCACACTTCCTACACTTCTTACTTTATCTGCATAATTTGTTGTTGTATTCAAATATTTACTTGTTGCATTATTTAGTATATTTATTGCATCATTATAATCATTCTTTGCTATATTAAAATATGTTATATTATCGTTTTGTGCATTTCCTGTTCCATTTCCTAGTTCTATATCTTCCACTGTTTCCATTGTTATTATTTGTATTCCATAAGTTGAATAATTTGCATTTTCTGGTCCATATAATACTACACAATCTCTTGATACTCCTGTTCCATCTACATATGTTACATAGTCACCTTCTTTTAATATACTTTCCATTGGTTCATTTCTTTCTACCATTACACTACATATTGCCGTTACTCCACTTCCATCATTTGCTTTTACTGTTATGGTTGCTCTTCCTATTCCTTTTGCTGTTAGTAAGCCTGTATTATTTACGCTTACTATAGTATCACTATCACTACTCCATGTTACATCTTTATTACTTGCATTATCTGGTTCTATTGTTGCTGTTAACTGTATTGTTTCTCCTTCTGTTAATATTACATTTGTTTGGCTTAATGCTATTCCTGTTACTAATTGTGTTACAGTTATTCCCTGTGAGATACTTTCTATCTTATTTCCTGCTTTGTCTACTGTTAATACATGTAAATAATAAGTTCCTGGTGTAGTTACACTGAGTATAATTGGTTGACTATCACTAAATGTATTTGTATAACTAGTTTCTTCTGTTCCTATTGGATTTTGATTTGTGCTATATATCCACTTACATTTGGTAAGTTCTACTCCACTTTCGTTATCTGCATGTGTTACTGTTGCTGTGATGCTTCCCGTTGTTGTGGTGCTTTGTCCACTTAATTCTATTTTTGCAGTTTGTGGAGATATCTTATCTAATATTGTTACACTTGCATAGCTTCCTACATTCGTTCCATCTGTTAATCTTGCATATACTACATTATTGTGGCTTAATCCTGTTACAGTTACTGATGCTGCTCCTTCTTGTGCTGTTGTCCATTTTCCTTCTGCTACGTCTCCTACTTGATATTGGATAGTAAAGTTACTTGCTACTTCTGTTCCTTTACTTAAGGTGATACTTGCACTTCCATTACTCCATGTTGGTTCACTTGCTATAATATTTCCTTCTTTTAAATCATCACCTGCTCCGCCTACCGTGTCTGTTGTAATATTCGTTGCTTGTCCTTCTCCTGGGTTTCCTGCTTTATCACTTGTTGTTACTTTTACATCATAACTGGTATTTTGTATTAATCCTGTAAAAGTATAGCTCGTTTCTGTTCCTGTATGTGTTGGGTCTGTTGGATAGCTTCCTACACTGGTTTGTTTAATATAGTAGTTATATGTCACACTATCTGGCATTCCCCATTCTTCATCACTACTATTTACACTTACTTGTATGCTATTGGTATTTTTACTTTCTTGTGTTACTGTTACCGTTGGTGCTATTTCATCTAAAATATCTATGCTAGTATATCCACTTTGATGGTTCCATCTGTTATTAGTGCATATACGGTTTGTCCATGGTGTAATCCTGTGATTGGTCCTTTATAGTCTAACCACTGTCCTTCTATTCCATCTATTTGATATTGTATGCTTACCTCTGTTTCTGTTGTTTCTAATTCTATACTTGCTGTTCCATTACTCCATACTGTTTCTCCTTTTTGAGTAACGGTTCCTTCTTTTAATTCTCCTGTTCTTTCGTTAATTACTTTTTCTGCTGTTCCGTTTTCATCTTCTACTACTACTTTTATATTATACACTTTTTGTTGTTCTAAGCCTGTAAAATCTGCTGTTAACTCTTTTACTCCTTCTTTTAAGGTTTGGTAACTACTATCTGGTTCTCCCTCTTTTTTGTAGTAATAGCTTAAGCTTATTTCTCCTTCTGACCTTGTAATTTCTACTTCTATATGAATACTATTGCTTTCACTTGTTGAAGTAATTTCTCCTATTTTTGGTGGTAATTTGTCTCATTTTACCACATCTCCTATACTTACATTTCCATCTGGACTTATGATAATTTCTACGATATATCCTTCATTTGTTGTTAATTCATATCTATCATTTTCTCCATCTTTTGTTGGTCCTGCTACATCTTCGTCTGGATTATCGATGATATCTGCATCTACCATTTTATCCCATAAGTCATCTACTGTTACAGTTGAATCTATCGCTCTTCCTATACTCCAATCTGCTATTACATTATTGATTCTATCTTTTAATGCTCCTATTTCATGTTCTATTTTTGCTTGATTTGCTATATCAAAAATTCCTCCATTGCTAAATAGCAGATTGATTGTGATTCCTGCTAATATGAGTAATACTACTATGGTTACTATTAATGCAATCAAGGTAATACCATTCTGTTTCTTGAAATATAAATTATTTTCTATTCTTTCTTTGTGATTTTCTTTGCTTTCTTGCTTCTTTTTGCTTATTTTTTCCCTGTTTCTTTCATTTTTCCTTTTGTTCCTCCTTTTCGTTTTTTATTTTTATTTTGCACACAAAATTAAGATGAATCATGCCTCTTTAGGCATAATCCATCTTTCTTATTTTGGTATTTTATATATAATTTTGGTACAGTAAATAAAACTAAATTTTTTTTAGTTGTTGGTTTAAAGATTAACTCTCTCTCTCTCTCTCTCTCTCTTACTGTTTCAATGTTTTCATGCATTGTATTACTTTCTCCTTTGTTTTTTCTTTTTTCTGTTTCCATTATACTAATATCTCTTTTACTTTGCAAGTGCTTTTTTCTCTTTTTTTGTTTCATTTTTTCTTAAAAACTTTTCAAATTTGTATAAAATTTTACTGTTGGAATCACTTCTTTTAACACTTATATGATTCAAGGAGTGTCCCAAGTGGCTGAAAATCAGCCAAAAAGGAACGTCCCCAATGGTTGCCTAATGGTTGATTTAATATTGTCTGCCCCAAATTACCATATGTTTTGCTTTTTTTCCGCAACATACACATGTGTCTGAAATATGTTCTTCTTCAAATGGAATACATCTTGATTTTGCACCGGTAAGTTCTCTTATTTTATCTTCGCAAGCTTCTTCTCCACACCACATTGCTTTAATAAAACCTTGGTTTTCTGCAAGATTTTTAGCAAATTCATCCATATTAGTTGCTATAGTAGTTTTTTCTTCCATTCTTTTTTTACAATCTTCAAACATATTTTTTTGAATTTCTTCTAGTAATAATTCTAGTTTTTCTGGTAATTCTTCTAAGCTCACTTCTTGTTTTTCTAAGGTATCCCTTCTTGCTAAAGTACAAACTCCATTTTCGATATCTCTTGGTCCCATTTCAATACGAACAGGAACTCCTCTCATTTCCCAATCATTGAATTTATATCCTGTAGAGTAATTATCTCTTAAATCTAATTTAACTCTAAAGTCTTTTTGCAATAAGCTATTATAAATTTCTTGTGCTTTTTCGGTTACACCTTCTTTATGTGCTGCAATTGGTACAATTACTACTTGAATTGGAGCAACTTTTGGTGGTAATTTTAATCCTCTATTATCTCCATGTGCCATAATTACTCCACCAATTAATCTGGTACTAATTCCCCAGGAAGTTTGGTAAGCATATTCTTCTTTTCCTTCTCTATTTTGGAACTTAATTTCAAATGGTTTGGTAAATTTTTGACCAAAATAGTGGCTTGTTCCAGATTGCAAAGCTCTTCCATCATGCATTAAGGTTTCTACCGTATAGGTATTTTCTGCTCCTGCAAATCTTTCACTTGCTGTTTTTTCTCCTTTTACTACTGGTATGGCAAGTAAGTCTTCAATTACTTTTTGATAAATGTTTAACATTTGAATAGTTCTTTCTCTTGCTTCTTTTTCTGTTTCATGAATGGTATGTCCTTCTTGCCATAAAAATTCCCTAGAACGTAAAAATGGTCTAGTTTCTTTTTCCCAACGAAGTACATTACACCATTGATTATATACCATAGGTAAATCTCTCCAAGAGCTTAGCCATTTAGAATAAAGGTTAGAAAACATTGTTTCTGAAGTTGGGCGAATACATAGTCTTTCTTCTAGTTCTTCTCCTCCACCTTGTGTAACCCAAGCTACCTCTGGTGCAAAACCTTCTACATGGTCTTTTTCTTTTTGTAATAAACTCTCTGGAATTAATACAGGTAAATAAATATTTTGTACTCCTGCTTTTTTAAATAAATCATCTGTATATTTTTGAATATTTTCCCATATAGCATAACCATATGGCTTAATAGCAATACAGCCCTTGGTGTCTGTATAATCTGCTAAATCCGCTTTTTTTACAATATCGGTATACCATTTAGCAAAATCATCTTCAATATTGGTAATTTCTTTTACAAATTCTTTTTCTTTGCTCATTTTCTTTTCCTTTCCTTTTTGTCTATTTTTTTCTATTTCACTTTCATTTTAATTTTCTATTTTATTCTTATTTTTTATAAGGTTATTTCTTTTCGTTTTCTTCTTCCCTTTCGGGCATTGGAGCCTCAATTTCATCTATGACAATTTGGTGATTTTCATCTATTTTATATCTTGGAAGGTCTGGTAATTCATTTAAATTACCAAATCCAAAAACTCTTAAAAATTCGGATGTTACTCCATAAGTGCCTGGTTTTCCTGGTGCATCTAACTTTCCTGTTTCTTCTATTAAATTATAGTCTAATAATTTATAAATAGTACCATCAGAATTTACTCCACGAATGGTTTCTATTTCTGCTCTAGTAATTCTAGGATTATAGGCAATAATAGCTAAGGTTTCTAATGCTGCTTGTGATAAATTTGGCTTATTTCTTTTATCTAGAATCGGATATAAATATTCATAATATTCTTGTTTTGTGCATAATTGATATCCTTCTCCTACGTTTACAATTTGAAGACCTCTATCTTCTTGTATATAGTCTTGTTTCAAACTTTCTATAATAGTTATAATTTCTTCTGAGCTTGCTTCTAAAGCAGACATAAGCTCACTTATTTTTACTTCTCTGCCTGCAGCAAATAAAATAGATTCTATAATTCCCTTTGCTTTTTTGATTTCCATAGTTTATTTCCTTGTACCATATATTTAGGTTTTTTAGGTTGCCCATAAACCTTTCTTTTTTATCAATTTTTTCTTTATCTATTATCCCATCTATTTCGCTCTATGTCAAGAAATATTGACATTGTTTTTTGCTTATGATAAGATAAAAATAGTTTTTAAGATGAATAGGAGTGATTTTCTATGGAGGAGGAAAAAAAGTTAGAAGAAAATGAATTAGAACAAAAAGAATCTGAAAATAAAGAAGAGCCTAAAAAAATAGAAGTTGTAACAGGAAATGGAGAAGATTTAAATATTTCCCCTGTTTATGAGCATTTAGAGGTAGAAAAACCTAGACCTAAAGAAAATAGACAAATTATTATTCCAGAAGTAAAAGAAAATGTGACTCATAAAGAAGAGAAAAACAATAAAGATTCCAAAAGTGAATAAACACAAAATTGAAATAAAAATGCCGAATTGCAAAAGAAAAAGAAGCTAATTAAATAGCTTCTCAGACTGTTGACAAAGTTCAAAAAATTTTGTTAATAGTCTTTTCTTTTGGCATA
>CABUKD010000006.1 GCA_902492105.1 uncultured Clostridium sp. | reverse complement strand
GATTGTCACACATGTTAGGATTAGTAGTAATTTAAATATAGTAGAATATAAATTCTTTAATTGATTGTCTTTTGAAAATTTTATTCGGTAGTAATTTAAATATAGTAGAATATAAATACCAAATAGTAATTCTAAGATAAACAAAAGCCCTTGTAGTAATTTAAATATAGTAGAATATAAATTTTCTTACAGTTGTTTGCCCACCATTTCTTTTTTCTGTAGTAATTTAAATATAGTAGAATATAAATAATACTAATATTCATTGGTGGTAGGGGCTAAATGCGTAGTAATTTAAATATAGTAGAATATAAATTTTTGATACATTTCATCAAACACATATATCTTTTTGTAGTAATTTAAATATAGTAGAATATAAATCAACGACATGAAATAAGTCCGTTAAAATCTCCACCGTAGTAATTTAAATATAGTAGAATATAAATTTAAATTTTACTTTTCTTTCTTGTATATTTCCTTCGTAGTAATTTAAATATAGTAGAATATAAATTTATATTGATTATATAAATTTTGCATTGTTAAACGGTAGTAATTTAAATATAGTAGAATATAAATTATCATCATAAACTTTCTTTGTGTTTTTCCAAATTGTAGTAATTTAAATATAGTAGAATATAAATCGTATATTTCTTTTCCGTTTTTATCGTGTAATCCTGTAGTAATTTAAATATAGTAGAATATAAATGATTATTTTTACCCACAGGGTTTGCTGATTTTTTGTGTAGTAATTTAAATATAGTAGAATATAAATGAAGCTCCTTTACTTTTTATATGATGCTTGTTTGTCCGTAGTAATTTAAATATAGTAGAATATAAATCATAAGGAACAACGCCAGTATGACCTGGAAGACCAGTAGTAATTTAAATATAGTAGAATATAAATTAAATTATTACCCTGCTACTGCTTGTTACCCATTTGTAGTAATTTAAATATAGTAGAATATAAATGGTGAAACTTTAGGTCTAACAATTTACGGACCAAGTAGTAATTAAATATAGTAGAATATAAATATTAGTGAGGCTCTAACTACAGCAATTACTCCTGGGTAGTAATTTAAATATAGTAGAATATAAATCGAGCAACAGTTGCCAAGAAGTCAGCAGATTCTTGTAGTAATTTAAATATAGTAGAAATAAAATCCAAAAAAGGAAGTGATAAATATGAAAGAAATAACAGGAATAATGATGTATTACTATTTTGTATGTAAAAAGAAACTATGGTATTTTGCTAATCAAATACAAATGGAGCAAAACAGTGAACTAGTCGAAATTGGTAAAATAATAGATGAAACAAGTTATGAAAATCAAGAAAAACATATCTTAATAGACAATACAATAAATATCGACTTTATCAAAAATGGCGCAATTTTACATGAGGTAAAAAAGACAAAATCAATTGAAGAAGCATCAATCTGGCAAGTAAAGTATTATATGTATTATTTAGAGCAAAAAGGAGTGGAAAATGTTAAAGCAAAAATAGATTTTCCATTAATAAAAGAGACAAAAGATATAGTACTAAATAATGAAGATAGACAAGCACTACAAAATGTTATAGAAAATATTAAAAAAATTATAAACTCCAATATTCCAATAGACGTAATACAAAACAAGAAATGCAAAAAATGTGCATATTATGATTTATGTTATATCTAAGAATTGAATTAATTAGAAAAAAACAAGTAAATCTCATATTTTAAAATTATAACTAAAGTAAGTAAAAAAGAAAGGAATGGACTTTAAATATGAAAAAATCGTACTATTTATATAAAAGTGGGAGGCTGCAAAGAAAAGATAATTCACTAGAAATTATTTATAAAGATGGAAGTAAAAAATCAGTTCCAGTTGAACATACAGACGACCTTTATATTATGACAGAATTCGATTTTAACACTAGTTTACTTAATTTTTTATCTCAATATGGTATATCTATACATTTTTTTAATCATTATGGTTTTTATACAGGAACTTATTATCCAAAAGAAAATTTAGTATCAGGGAAACTCCTAATAGAACAAGTAAAACATTATGTGGATAAAAATAAAAGACTAAGTATAGCAAAAGAATTTATAAAAAGTGCATCATATAATATTTATAGAAATTTAAATTACTATAATAATAGAGGAAAAGAATTAAACGAATATATACAAGAAATTGAATATTTAAGAAAACAAATAGATTTGTGTAGAAATGTGCAAGAATTAATGGGGATAGAAGGAAATATAAGAAAAACATATTATAGTTCATGGAAAAACATTATTAATCAAAATATAGAATTTGAAAAACGAGTTAAAAATCCTCCAGACAATGCTATAAACTCATTAATTTCATATACAAATACATTAGTATATACAAGGGTTTTAAGTGAAATATACAAAACACAATTAAATCCAACAATTAGCTATTTACATGAACCATCCGAAAGAAGATTTTCACTTTGCTTAGATATAGCTGAGATTTTTAAGCCAATTATAGCAGATAGGCTTATATTTTCTATGTTAAACAAAAAACAAATAACAGAAAATGATTTCGAAAAAGGTCTAAATTTTTTATACATAAAAGAGGAAAAAAGAAAAGAAATTACAAGAGAAATGGATTCAAGACTTCAAACCACAATAAAGCACAAAAAGCTAGATAGAGAAGTAAGTTATGAGTATTTAATAAGATTAGAAATATATAAATTGATTAAGCATCTTATAGAAGGAAAAGAATACGAAGGATTTAAAATGTGGTGGTAATATGTATATAATTTTAGTTTATGATATCAATTTAGAAGAAAAAGAAGGTCAAAAAGTTTTAAGAAAAGTATTTAAAACTTGTAAAAAATATTTGGTCCATATACAAAATTCAGTTTTCGAAGGAGATATTTCAGAAGCTGCAATGTTAAAACTCGAAAAAGAGATAAAGAGATATATTAGAAAAGAAATGGATTCAGTCATTGTATTTAAAAGCAGAAGTCAAAAATGGTTAGATAAAAAATTCTTAGGAAAGATAGAAGCAGATAAGACAGATAATTTTTTGTAACGTAAAACCAAAAAATCCCAAAAAATATATTGACACAAATGACACATTGTGTTAAAATACTAACCATAGACACGAACAGCAAATTGATTTGGTAAAAATAGATTAAAAGCATCAGATATCTATAGGTAACGTTTAATGCTTATTGGTGTCTTGTTAGTGGCCACTAGTAGTGCTTTACTACATATTATGTTAAAATTGCCTATACAATTTCTAGCATAATAAATGTGGCTTATTATTTTTTAAGGAAGGTAAAAAGTCATGAGTTATTTAGAAAATCTTCAAAAAAATTGTACCATAACCAATACAAAAGGTGGACAATATTATGAAACTACATATGATGCCAACTTGGATCTTTTCGCAGGAATTTCTAGATATAACGATACAGACGAAATTATTACAAAATTTAAAAAAGCATTAGCAGAAAATAAAACTCTTGCTATTGCTAATTTATTATACATATTAGACATTAGAAATGGAAAAGGAGAAAGATTGTTATTTAAAACAATCTTTCAATATTTATGCAAAAACGAAAAGAAATTAGCTTTAGTTGTATTATCTGAAATTCCAGGATTAGGTAGATGGGACTATATTTTGGAAGGTTTAGATACTTTAATTGATACCGAAGTTGTAAAAATGATTAGAAATCAATTAGAAAAAGACAAAAATAGTGAAGTACCTTCTTTAATGGCAAAATGGCTACCATCTCATAAAACTCATAATGTAAAAAATGAGGTAGCTCAAAAGCTAATAAAAAAGTTAGGAATGACAGAAAAAGAATATAGAACTACTTTAACTGGTATAAGAAAAAAGTTAAAATTAATAGAAACCAACCTTACAAATAAAAACTATGTAGATATTAATTTTGAAGCAGTGCCAACAAAGGCAATGTTAAAATATCAGAAAAGTTTCCAAAGAAATTGTAATGAAAAATATATACAATATTTAAACGAGGTAGCAAGTGGACAGAAAAAAATCAATACAACAGGATTATATTGCTATGAAATAATAAGAAATATCCTTTTAAGATTACCAGTAGATAGAGACTTACTAAATGTAATGTGGGAAAACCAAAAGGATTTTCTAAATGGATATTCTAAAAACATTATGGTTATTGCCGATACTTCAGGATCCATGCAAATGTATAATAATTTGCCTTTAGCCAATTCAATAGGTTTAGCAGTTTACATTGCAGAAAGAAATACAGGAGTATTTAAAGACCATTTTATTACTTTTTCTGAACAGCCTAAAATGCAACATATTGTTGGAAAAGATATTGTGGATAAAGTCAATAGTTTTGAATTTGAAGTTGCTAATACAGACATTGACAAAGTATTTGAATTATTACTAAATACAGCACAACAAAACCAAACAAAGCAAGAAGAATTACCTTCTCACCTAATTATTATTTCAGACATGGAATTTGATGAAGGAGTGTATTCACAGCAAGGAACTAATTTTGATGGTTGGAGAAAAGCATTTGAAGAAAAAGGTTATCAATTACCTAAAGTTATTTTCTGGAATGTTGCAGGAAATACAATGGGCTTACCAACAACAAAGTTTGATCATGATGTAGTAATGGTAAGTGGATTCTCTACTGTAATTTTAGAGGACTTGCTAACACTAGAAAACTATAATCCTATTGAAGCTATGTTACATACTCTTGAAAAATATATAGCCATTTTACAAGGGGAGGTAGCATAAGATGAAGCAATTTATTACAGTAAGAATGTGGGAAGAAACCAAAGAAAAATTAGAACAAGTGAGAATCAATAAATCTATGAAAGAAAAAAAGATTATCTCACTTGCTCAAGTAATTGATGAACTAGTAGATGAATATTTAAAAAATAGATAAAAAACTAAATTAGTCTTTTTTTATAAAAATATAATTATACACCAACACTCATAGTTTCTGGTAAAGTAGAACCTCCGTCAATTACATAACTTTGACCTGTTAAATAAGAAGATTCATTACTTGCCAAAAATGCTGCAAGCTCTCCTAATTCTTCAATTGTTCCTAGCCTTTTCATAGGAATTCCTTTTGCAATACCCTCTACTACAGAGTTTGGATTGCTACTGTCAGAATCTTTCGCGATTCCTTCTACCATAGGTGTCATAATATAGCCTGGCAAAATGGCATTAACACGAATTCCTTTATCTACTACTTCGGCAGCTAATCCTTTGGTAAAACCTAAAATGGCTGCCTTTGTAGTAGCATAAGCTACTTCTCCTGTGTCTGCAACCATAGTACCTGTTACAGAAGATAAATTTACAATAGAACCATTTTCTCCCATATATGGTAACACTGCTTTAGAAACATTCCAAGTTCCTTTTATATTAATATCAAAATGAAAATCTCTTATTTCATCTGTTGTTTCTAAAAATGGAGTTAATTTAGCTACTCCTGCATTATTAACTAGAATATCAATTTTTTGATATTTTTCTGCTATCTTATTTACGGCTTCTTGAACTTTTTCGCCATTTCTAATATCTACTGAATATCCATCTACTTCATATCCTTGTTCTTTTAAAGAATTAACTGTTTCATTTAATTTTTCAGAATAATCTAAAATGCTTACTCTAGCACCATATTTTAAGAAAACTTTTACAATACCTAAACCATTGCCCATAGCTCCTCCAGTAACAATGGCTACTTTATTTTGTAATTTCATTTTCTTTCCTCCTTTTCTTGTGTTTTTTAATTTAGATAGATAATGCTTTTTTGCATTATCTAAATTAGGTAAATTATATATGGATTCTTCTTAAAAGTAAAGTTATTAGTATAAAAAAAGAATAAGTAATATCAAAAATGAGAAGTTACAAAGCCCAAAAAGGCTTCGTAGTAGGAAATGAAGCAAAATGTGAAACTTTTGTGAATTTTAGCACTCTTGTATTGACTCTGCTAAAAATGGGTATATAATATAGTAGAAATTGATAAAGAAGATTTATCAATAAAAATTATGTGCCACCCCATCAAGTGTCAACACATAAAAGATAAAGGAGTTGATTTTTATGATGATGATACCAAGAAGACATGATTTTGATTTATTTGACGACATGTTTAGAGATCCATTTTTTAATGAGGGTGAAAGTAAGTTAATGAAAACAGACATTAAAGAGAAAAAAGACAAATATTTAATCGATATTGACTTACCAGGCTATGACAAAGACAATATTAAAATCGAAATACAAGATGGATATTTAACAATACATGCAAGTGTTAACAAAGAAAATGACGAGGAAGAAAAAGGAAAATATGTACGTAAAGAAAGATATGCAGGAGAATGTTCTAGGAGCTTTTATATAGGAGACAACATCAAAGAAGAGGACATCAAAGCTAAATTTAAAAATGGAACATTAACGCTAGAAATTCCTAAAAAAGAGGAAAGAAAACAATTACCAGACACAAAATATATTCCAATTGAATAAAATCAATCAAATAGAACTCCCATAATTTTACGGGAGTCCTAATTTTATACAATGGGTATAGAAAAATAGAATGATATGCATTTTGCTGTTACTCCAAAAATGCACATAGTAAAATACTGATATAGCATTTACATAAGCCTAATGGTAAAATATAAATTATAACAAAAATTTGGCTAAAACGATAAAAATTTATAAAAAATATTAACACACGCAACATATTATGATAAAATAGAAATATAGTTGCATTTACAAATAAGATATATAAGAAGTATAAGGTAAACAACATGGAAGAAAAATTAATAGAATTATTTGAAGAATGTTTAAAAGAATTAAAGTCAATTGGCATTGATATGCAAAATGAAGAAAAAATAGGTGTTATTCAAATTACACTATCCAAGCGAAACAACAAAAGGTATGGCTGTTGTAAGCAAGAAAATCCAGACAAAGCATATATGACCATACATAAAAGAGGAAGACATAAAGTAATAGAATTTGAAAAATACAATAAACATACGATTGAAATTAGCAAATGGCTAATGGAACTAGATGATTCCATTATTAAAAACACTATCATGCATGAATTAATTCACTGTATTCCTTTTTGCAATAATCATAAAACACAATTCAAAAAATATGCTAAATACATTAATGAAAAGTTAGGATATGACATAAAAAGAGTGGGAAACAAAAAAGAGGACTATGCAAAAAGCAATAAACAATTAATAGAAAAAAATACCTATCCTTATAAAATTATTTGTAAACAATGTGGACAAACTTTTTATCGTAAAAGGTTCTCCAAAAAATTGCTAATACACTATCGCTGTGGAAAATGTGGCGGAAAATTAGCATTAGAAAAACAAAATAAAAATTAAAGGAGAGGAGATTATGCCAAATTTATTTATTGCATATCCAAAATGTTCTACTTGCCAAAATGCTAAACAATGGCTAGAGGAAAACGGAATAGAATTCGAAGAAAGAAATATTGTAGAACAAATACCTACTGTAGAAGAGCTAAAAAAATGGATTCCTAAAAGTGGAAAGGAAGTAAAAAAGTGATTTAATACTAGCGGATTAAAATACAAAGAATTAAAACTAAGTGAAAAATTGCCAATTATGAAGGAAGAAGAAAAAATAGAATTGCTTGCAAGTAATGGAATGCTAATTAAAAGACCACTACTTATTACAACAAAAGGAATATTAGTTGGATTTAAGCCAATGGAATGGACCCACTTTTTCGAACAAGTATAAAAAAAGAAGTCAAATTTTTTATAAAAATAGAAAAAAGTAATGATAGAAGAAAATAGCATCATTACTTTTTTTGAAATAAATTAATAAAACTATAAAATATTAGTTTTATAGGTAGCTAACTAGTTAACAAATTTTCTAATATATTAGTTAACATAAGTATAACACAAATGATGTGTCATATTTTGTAGAAAATTGTCAGCTCAATAAAAAACCTAAATTTTTTAAAAAGCATAAAACACCTATTAGTTTAAATTGAAAAAAATATTAACTTATAAAGCTAAAAAATCGCAAAATTCGACAAAATCAAAAAGAATATATACCATCTCACTTTTATAAAAAAATTGAATTACCGTGAATTATAATATTATAAAAAAATTCGTCAAGTGAAAAGTTAAATGCAATTCTGTAAAATAAATGCAATTTGTACGAATAAATGCAGTTATAAAAAAAATTGGGAAAATTTTCAAAAAAATATTGCTTTTTTTGAAAAAATCATGTATGCTATAAATACTTAAAATTCAAATTTATAATAAATAGTGATAAAATTATTAAGTCATTAAAATGACAAAATTATAAAAATTATAAAATTATTAAATCATTAAATCATTAAAAACAATTTTATATTAAACATTATTTTTTTTCTTAGTATTATCTCAAAAAAATTCTTAAATTTTCCCAAAGGAGTTTTCAAATATGTTATCTATTACAAAAAGTATGGTTCTACATGGGCTAGAAGGCTTTTTAATTGATGTGCAAGTAGATATTTCAGCAGGAATGCCATCATGGAGCATTGTGCGGTCTTCCAGATACTAGTGTAAAAGAATCGCAAGAAAGAGTAAGAACAGCCATTAAAAATTCTGGCTATGAGTTACTTAGCAGAAAAATAGTAGTCAATTTAGCACCAGCTAATTTAAGAAAAGAAGGACCTATTTTTGACTTACCTATTGCAGTAGGTATTCTTAAAAGTTTAGATATTATTTATGGAAAAAATATAAATTCTATTTTATTTATAGGAGAGCTCTCTTTAAATGGAAACTTAAATCCGATCCATGGGGCATTACCTATTTGTATTGAAGCAAAAAAAATGGGAATTCAAAAAATTATTTTACCAAAAGAAAATGCACAAGAAGCATCTATTATAGAAGGAATAGAAATTTTAGGTGCAGAAGATTTAAATGAAGTAGTAAATTACTTAAATGGAGATACAACCATTCAAAGTTTTCATAATTCATGGGAAAATTGTTTATTAACGCAAGCAAAGTATCCATTTGACTTTTCAGAAGTAAAGGGGCAAGAAAATGTAAAAAGGGCAATAGAAGTAGCTGCAGCAGGTGGTCACAATTGTTTACTAATTGGAAGTCCGGGGTCACGGAAAAACAATGTTAGCAAGAAGAATACCATCTATCTTACCAGACTTAAGTTTTGAAGAGTCTTTAGAAATTACTAAAATTCATAGTATAGCAGGTTTATTAAAACCAGAAATCCCTATTATTACTACTAGACCATTCCGTAGTCCCCATCATACGATTTCGGCGACATCTTTAGTAGGAGGCGGAAGAAATCCAAAGCCTGGAGAAATTAGTTTAGCTCATTATGGTGTATTATTTTTAGATGAACTCCCAGAATTTAATCAACACACTTTAGAGGTACTAAGAGGGCCTTTAGAAGATGGAATAGTAACAATAAGCAGAATTAATGGAACCTTTACTTATCCTTGTAACTTGATGTTTGTAGCTTCTATGAATCCATGTCCGTGTGGCTATTATGGAGCTGTAGACAAAGAATGTACTTGTACACCACAAGCAATTACAAAATATATTGGTAAAATTAGCGGTCCTTTATTAGATAGAATAGATATTCAAATAGAAGTAAGTTCTATTAAATATGAAAAATTGCAACAAGAAGGCATTCCAGAAAGTTCAGAAAAAATAAAAAATAGGGTAAATAAAGCAAGAATATTACAAAGGGAGCGTTATGCGAAAGAAAAAATTTATTCCAATTCTTCTTTAACTCCAAAATTAATTCAAAAATATTGCAAGTTAGACCAAGAAAGTAAAAATTTGCTAGAAAAAGCATTCGAAAAGATGAACTTAAGTGCAAGAGCTTATTCTAGAATTTTAAAAGTAGCAAGAACCATAGCAGACTTAGAAGGAAAAGAGCAAATTCAAAAATGCCATATAGCAGAGGCAATTCAATATAGGAGTTTAGATAAAAAATATTGGAAAAACTAAAAATATATTATAGTCAAAATAAATAGTAAATACAAACAATATAAAAACAGTATAAACTAGATAAAAGTAATAAAAAGTAAAATATTAGATTAATTTTAAATAGAGTAGTGTGCAAAAATATAGAATAGGAGAAAAATATTGCAAATTCTAAATAAAGAAAATGAGGAATATCCTAGAAGCCTATTACAAATAGAAAATCCGCCAAAACAAATTTATGTAGAAGGAGATAGTGGGTTACTAAAAAAAGACAGTATTGCTATAGTAGGAACAAGAAAATGTAGCAAGTATGGAAAAGAATGTACACAAAAATTTGCAACTTTGCTAGCAAAAGAAAATATTACCATAGTAAGTGGACTAGCTCTTGGAATAGATACCATTGCCCACTATTATTCCATGCAAGAAATAGGCAAAACAATTGCTGTAATTGGAAGTGGATTTAACCATATTTACCCAGAAGAAAATAGATATTTGGCAGAACAAATTTTGCAAAATGGGGGATGTATTGTTTCAGAATATCCACCAGAAGAGCCAATGAATAAAGCATATTTTCCAAAAAGAAATAGAATTATTAGTGGATTAGCTATGGGGGTATTAATAGTAGAAGGAAGATATAGAAGCGGAAGTATGATTACTGCAAGATATGCTATCAAACAAAATAAGCAAGTATTTTGTATTCCAAATAGAATAAATGAGAAAACAGGATATATTCCTAATTTGCTAATTCAAAATGGAGCATACCTAGTAATGAAACCACAAGACATTTTAGAATTTTATGGCTTATTAGAGGAAAAGGAACCTCAAAAAGTGGATAGCAAATACCAAGATATTTACAAAACAATTGGAGATTTTCCAATTTCTATTAATGAAATCTGCAAAATAACAAATAAACCATTAGAAGAAGTTACAGAAGCATTATGTATGTTAGAATTAGAAGAATTGATTCAAAATTTACCAGGAAACCAATATATACGTGTATAAAAAATAATAAAATTAATCCTATGCAAATATGAAAATAAATATGAAAATAAATACAAAGAAATATGAAAATAATATAAAATGAAAGTAGGAATTACAAAATGTATGCAAGTCATGAATTTGGAAAACAGGGAGAAGATTATGCATGCCAATATTTAGAAACCAAAGGCTATCAAATTATACAAAGAAATTTTTCTTGTAAACAAGGAGAAATTGACATTATTGCAAAAGATAAAGAAGAATATGTATTTATAGAAGTAAAAACAAGACATAATTTTCATTATGGCATGCCAAGTGAAGCAGTAACTAAGAAAAAGCAAAAGCATTTATGGCATGCTACCAAATACTATTTATATTTACATAAGTTAGAAAATGTCTATATTCGTTTTGATATTATCGAAATTATAAAAAGAAAAGAACAATTCTATTTTAACCATATCAAACAAGTAATATAAGTAAAACAAGTAATATAAGTAAAACAAGTAATATAAGTAAAATAGTGATAATTTTCTATTCATCAAAAATATTTAAAAAACATTTAAAAATGTTATTTTGATGATAATCTAAAGTTCAGTTTTATTATCAATTTTTAATTTTTTTTCATATAACTCTTTTGCAACTTCAGGGTTATGTGGACCATTAAAATCTTTAATAGGTGCAAATTCATCATCTTCTTCTACACGTAGTAAAGCAATTTTATCAAAATGTGAAAAAGCATCAAAAATGAAAGTCTCAAATTTGTAAGTATTAGCTTCATCAGGTACTTGTTTCATTCCTTCCTCATTTACAAACGCATTTTTCCTAAAAGCTAAATGATAAGGCAAACTAACAGTAGCAAGTTTTTCTAATGCATCTATATGGAAAAGATGACATAATATATTTATTTCTCTATATAAATAATTTCCATTTGCATCTTGAATAGCAGATAATTGTTCTCCAAAATTTCTGCAATCTATAATAGCTGGTTTTCCATCTTTTAAACCAAATACCCATTGATTACTAGTTGGGTCTTTTTTAAATAAAGTTTTAGAGCTAACTAAAACTTGTTCAAATACAGAAAGTCCAATAAATAGTGGATCTACCATTTCACAAATAATGTTATCTACACCAGTAACAGAAACATATCTAATATCTTTTTCTTTCATATTGCCAAATAAGCCACTTTGCGCTAAAGAATAAAATACATTTCCGTTACCATTCGAAGCTTCTTTTATTTTGTAAGTTTCTTCTAAAATTAACTTTCCGTTTAAATCAATTAAAGGTAATTTTCCTTGTTTAAAAAAATAGATTTCATCTTGTGGATAATCAAAAAAATTTTTATTTTTAAAATAAGCAATAGTATCTAAATAATTTTCAGAACTTGTCATAATATACCAAGGAATAGTAGTATGATACTTGTAATTTGCTCTTTTTAACTGATCACATAAAATTTCAAAAAGAGATTTTTTAGGTTCTATATCTAATTCAAATGTGCCTTTAGGACCTTTAAAACCTAGTCTAGTGCCTTGTCCACCGGCTAGTGTAATTGCTGCAAAATGATGATTAGAAATTACATTTTCACCAATTCTAGTAAGAATTTGATATTTTCTTTTAGGCATTTGGGTTTTGATGTAATAAGGAAGTGGAGAAATAATGTCAGCAACCGATTTATCTGTATCTAGAGCATGATGATATAGATTTAAAATAAAATCAAAATCAATTTTTAGAATTTGATCTGATAAAATTGTTTTCTCATTTTCATTTAAATCAGTATAAAAAGCTAATAAATGCTCTTGATGATATTTTTTTAGAATTGCTCTTACCTTTTTTAGTTTTTCATCCATTTATATCATTGCCTTTCTTTTCATAAGTTTATTCCCTTTTATTGATATTTATAACTTTATTAAAATAATTAAAGATTGGTGGCAGTTCTTAAATTAGTAATAATTGCTTCCTTATCAGATAAGGTAGAATTGCGTAAACTTTCAACTTCTTTTTCAATATCATAAGGGACTCTTACAAAAGTAAAAGTGATTTCTGATAAATCTTTACTGTTTAAATTTCCTTCTAATATAACATAAGATGCAAGAGTAGAAAATGAATTAGTCTTGTCCAATAAATCTACATTCATCATTTCAATAGGAATACCCACACTACCAGTATTAAATATTGTCTTGTTTTGATAGCGAAATAGATTTGGAGTATGTAAATGCCCATAACCAACAACATCAGGAATTGGGTCATTTTTTGTTTTCCCTATAAAACTTGTATTTTCAAATAGCTGTAAAGGATTTTTTAATTGTTTATCAGCATAAAAATTATCTTTATTATCATACAATGGATTAAATACATAATCTAATCCAAAAGGAGAAGCATGAAATAAACGAACAAGATGACCACTTAAATAGAATTCGTAAGAAACAGGTAAAGAATACAAAAAACTAGCTCTTTCTTCTCCAATTTTATCTCTTGACCAGAAACGTCCTTTTTCTATATTGGGTTTGGAAATTGCCTCATCACAATTTCCTTTTAAAATTATCTGACAATTTTCTCTTAATAAGTCAATTACCAAATCTGGATTAGCACATTTTATTAAGCTATCTCCAAGGCAATAAATAAGAGAAATATTTTTACTTTTAATATTTTCTAATACAGCAGTTAAAGCTGTATAGTTTCCATGAACATCTGAAATGATTGCTATTTTATCCAAGAAATCACCTACTTTCTATTTCTTTTATTATACTGAAACTATAAAAATATTGCAATAAGACATGCCATAATAAAATAGAATAAATAATCAATTAAAAAATAAATGGTGCCTATTTCTTTTTATTTACGCCCTAAAATTTGACATTTTCATAAAAAGAAATAGACACCATATTAAACAAAATCTGCATTAAATACATTGAATAGGAATGGCAATATTTTTATTATCCAAAGGAAGAATTCTATCTATCATACAAATAATACCGCCTTCTCCAATTTCTTTTTCTCCTTTATTTAATATAGAAAAATTTTTAATCATACTTTTGTTAGGACTTTTCGTTTTCTTAATTTCAATAGGATAAACAATATTATTCATAGTAATTGTTAAATCTATTTCTACTTGGTTACTATCTCTATAAAAATTAAGATATAATCTAGGGTCTTTATTATCATTTACAAAAGATTTTACAATTTCCATGACCACATAAGTTTCAAAAATGTTACCATTAATGGCGCTTTTTTCTAAAGTTCTAGCATCTGAATAACCTGCCAAATAACAAGCAAGTCCGGTATCTGTAAAATACATTTTAGGACTTTTAATAGCTCTTGTAGTTGGATTATTAGAATATGGTTGTAATAAAAAAATCAAACCAGAAGTTCTTAAAAAAGAAAGCCAATTTTTTGAAGTTTTATTATCAATTTCTGCATCTCTTGCCAAATTATCATAGTTCAATTCTTGACCAGTTCTAGCAGCAACAGCTGACATAAAATTTAAAAATTTTGTTTCTTCTTTAATATTAATTAAATTTCTAATATCTCTTTCTAAATAAGTTCTTAAATACCCATTATAAAATTTCTCTGTACTTATATTTTTATCTTGATATAAAGCAGGAAAAGAACCTCTTAAAATAGTTTCAAAAACTTCTATTACATCAGGGCGTGGAAATTCTTCTCTTTTTTTACACCTTTCTAGAGTAGGCAAAAAGAAGTCCTGCTCTTTCCCAATAATTTCACTGTAAGATAAACCATACATATCAATAATGCCAACTCTACCTGCTAAACTTTCACTTACATTTTGCATCATGGTAAACATTTGAGAACCTGTCAAATAATATAAGCCTGTAGAAGATACATTAGAGTTAAAAGCTTCTAATCTAACTTGGTCCACTTTCATTTTTATATAAGGAAGTAAATCTGTGGCATATTGTATTTCATCTATAATTAATGGTGCTTTATGAGTTTCCAAAAATAATGAAGGGTCTTCTATAGCACTTTTTCTTTCTAATGGATCATCTAAACTAACATAATTAATTTGATGATTAGAAAGTTTTTCTAATATAGTAGTTTTTCCTACTTGTCTAGGTCCACATATTAAAATAACAGGAAAAGATTTACTATTTTCAATGATATCTTTTTCTAACAATCTTTTAATATAAGTATTCATAAAAAATTTCATTCCTTTCTTTCTTGATTTGCTTGAATGTATATATAATTATGAAGTAATTTATTTTGAATTAATTTTATGCAATAATGGATTACAAATCCATTATTGCATAAAAACTAAGAAAAGTCAAGAAAAATATTGTAATAAAATTATTTTATTACAATAAAGGAACATCTAAAAAAATAATGTATATGATAAAATAAGGAAAAAATTTAATAGACTTGTAATTTTAAGTAAAATGTTATAAAAGGTAGGAGGGAACAAAATAATATGGAAAAAACAATAGGGAATACCCCACTTATTAAAATACAATATGAGTACAAAGGAAAAATAAACTATATCTATGCCAAATTAGAAAGCTATAACTTAACAGGAAGTATTAAAGATAGAGTAGCTTATTACATTATTACCAAAGCAAAACAAAGGGGAACTTTAAAACAACAAATGCCAATTATAGAAGCAACTAGTGGAAATACTGGTATTTCTTTAGCAGCACTTGGAAAATATTTTCATCATCCAGTCTATATTTTTATGCCAGATTGGGTAAGTAAAGAAAGAATTCAAATTATGGAAAGCTTTGGCGCAAAAGTACAAACATTTTCTCATCAGCAAGGGGGATTTAAAAGATGTATTCAAGAAGCTAAAATTTTGGCATATAAAATCAATGGTTTTGTAGCAAACCAATTTGCTAATCCAGATAACCTATTAGCACAATATGAAACAACAGGGCAAGAGTTGGTAAATGAAATACCAGAGAATGATTTGGGAGGTTTTGTTTCAGGAATAGGAACAGGGGGAACCCTAATGGGAATAGGAAAAAAATTAAGAAGAAAATATCCAAATTTTATATTAACAGCAATTGAGCCAGATAGTATGCCACTTATTTCAAAAAATAAAATCATCAAACCTCATAAAATAGAAGGTATAGGAGATGATTTTATTCCCGATTTAGTAGATAAAAATGAAATAGACCGAGTCATTTTAGTAAATGATAATGATAGTATTAATATGGCTAGAAAACTAGCAAAAGATTTAGGAATAGGGGTAGGAATTTCTTCAGGAGCAAATTTTTTGGGCAGTGTTTTATTACAATCACAAATAAAATTACCAGTAGCTACGGTTTTTGCAGATGATAACAAAAAATATTTAAGTACTGATTTAGGAAAAGATATTGATTTAAATGAAAAATATATATCTAATCAAATTAAACTTTTAGGATATGAGGTAATTTAATTAGAACTTACAAAATGTCATGGATATAAGTTCATTAGTATTACAATAACTACGAAAAAACATATTAATTCATAGTTACCATGCAGTTTTTGGGAGCATTTTACAAACTTCTTTCATAAAATATACAAAAATGAAAGGGGTTTTTTCGTGTGTTAAATCAATTAAAAAAAGTAAGTTTAGTACTTTTAAGTATCATGATTATGCTATGTTATATTTTGCCAACTCAAGTATTTGCATTTGGTCCATCAGATAATACTATTTATCAAGGAATTGATGTTAGTGGGTACCAAGGGGACATTGATTTTCAAAAAGTAAAAGAAGATGGAATTGACATTGTTTATATCAAATCGAGTGAAGGAAATAATTACATAGATTCTCATTTCGAAAGAAATTATGAACAAGCAAAAAAATATGGATTAAAAATAGGATTTTATCACTATGTAACAGCAAGAACGGAAGCGGAAGCAAGAAGACAAGCGCAGTTTTTTGTTTCTGTGATATCAGGAAAAGTAGTAGATTGTAAATTAGCCATGGATTTTGAAACTTTTGGAAGTTTAACTAGAGAAGAAATTAATCGACTAGGATTGATATTTTTACAAACAGTAGAGCAATTAAGCGGAAAACAAACCATTTTATACAGTAATGCCTATACAGCAAATACCATTTGGAGAGGAGAACTTACCAATTATCCTTTATGGGTAGCACAATATGGTGTAAATGAGCCACAAAATAATGGAACATGGGATAGTTGGGCAGGATGGCAATATACCGATATGGGAGAAGTAGATGGAATATCTACTTATGTGGATAGAAACCAATTTACCAAAGAAGTATTATTAGATGAAACGGAAGCTGTTCCGCCAGTAGAAGAACCTGAGAAACCTAATAGTGGAGGGAATGAAAGTGAAAACGGAGAAAATGAAGGAGAAAGTGAAGGAAACACAGGAGGTGACAATACTCCTATAACCAATACTGAAAAAATTACTATCAAGTGGGGAGATACCTTATCAGAACTAGCAATTCAATATAATACAACCGTAGCAGAATTAGTAAGGTTAAATGATATTCAAAATCCAAATCTAATTTATGCAGGGGAAACATTAATTGTCCCATCAGCAAACGAACTAACAGGGCAAAGCCAAGTATACACTGTAAAAAGAGGAGATACCTTATCAGCAATTGCTATGAAGTACAACACAACAGTGCAAGCAATAGCACAAGATAACCATATTACAAATGTTAACTTAATTTATCCAGGACAAAAACTTGTTATTAGAGATAGTTGTAGATATGATTGTGGACACAGACTCTATACTGTAAAACCAGGAGATAGCCTATGGACAATAGCTAGAAGATATAACACTACAATCGCTAATATTGTAAGATTAAACCGAATTCAAAATCCAAGACTCATCTATCCAGGGCAAGTCTTTAGAATCTAAAAAGGACCATTGGGGCCCGTTCCATATAGTCCTCCTTTTTAGTATCAATATTATATAAGGAATGATAATATGAAAAGTTGTGAAATTGTAACATTAGTATCTACATTATCTTGTTTTATTGCAAAAGACAAAACAGATGATGAACTTGCTTTGCTATCTGCGATTTTTACTCAATTGGGTGATAGTTTAGCAACGATTGCAGTAACTAGAGGAATAGAGGAAAAGTGTAACAAGAATGAATAAACATAGATAATGAATCGTTAGCATGCCAAAATATAGCGAGTTTATTAAAGTGCTTTTTAATAAATTTTCTCTTTCGTTTTTTGGTACCAAAGTATATATATTTACATAAAATATATTATGATAAATTTAAATAGGAGGTACTTATGAAAGAAGTATTAAAACTAAAGAATGTTAGTAAAAAGTACCAAGCAAAAAATGGTGAAATAGAAGCTTTGAATAATATCAGTTTTAGTGTAGAAGAAGGAGAGTTCATTAGTATTATAGGACCTAGTGGATGTGGCAAATCCACTCTATTATCTATTATTGCTGGCTTAGAACCAAAAACATCAGGAAAAATTGAAATAGATGGTGGAATAGGCTATATGCTACAAAAAGATAGTTTACTAGAATGGAGAAATATCTATGATAATGTAGTATTTGGATTAGAAATAGGACATAAAAAAACAAAGGAAAATGAAGAATATGTTAAACAACTGCTTATCAAATATGGCTTATATGATTTTAAAGATAAATATCCAAATCAATTATCAGGAGGAATGAGGCAAAGAGTAGCACTAATTAGAACTTTGGCAATTAAACCTAAAATTTTACTATTAGATGAAGCTTTTTCAGCATTAGATTACCAAACTAGAATTATGGTTACCAATGATATCTTTCAAATTTTAAAAAATGAAAATATGACAGCTGTAATAGTAACACATGATATATCAGAAGCAATCAGTATGTCAGACAGGGTGATAGTATTATCGAAAAGACCAGCTGTGGTAAAACAAATCCACACAATTGATTTTGAAATGGAAAACAGAAACCCAATTAACTGTAGAGAAAGTCCAAAATTCAGCAAATACTTTGACACCTTATGGAAGGAGCTGGATGTGCATGCATGAAAAAAACATATCACAAGACAGAAAAAAATACTTAAGAAAAATAAAAAAAGAAAAAATTGCTATTATTTTAACACAATTGCTTATTGTAATTGTCTTTATTGCAGGATGGGAAATCCTTGCTAATCAAGGAGTAATTGATAGCTTTATTACAAGTCAACCTTCAAGAATATTAGATACCTTTTTAAATTTATCATCTAACGGACTACTAGAACACTTAGGTGTAACTCTAACAGAAACTTTAATTGGTTTTGTATTAGGTGTTGTATTAGGTGTATTTATCGCAATTTTATTATGGTGGTCTAGATTTCTATCAAGAGTATCAGAACCATTTTTAGTAGTTTTAAATAGCCTTCCTAAAGTAGCACTGCGGACCAGTCATTATCATTTGGGTAGGAGCTGGAATGGGAGCAATTATCACCATGGGGCTTGCTATATCTTTAATTGTTACCATTTTAGAAATCTTAAATGGATTTTTAAATACAGATAAAGAACTAATCAAAATGGCAGAGACTTTTAATGCTAGTAAATTTCAAATATTAACCAAAATTGTTATACCGGCCAACGTTGGAACTTTCTTTAACTCCCTAAAGGTCAACATCGGTCTTTCATTAGTAGGTGTCATTACAGGAGAATTTTTAGTATCAAAAGCAGGATTAGGTTACTTAATTGTCTATGGTGGTCAGGTATTCCAACTAGATTTAGTTATGACAGGAGTAATTATCCTAGCCATTGTAGCAGCTGTTATTTATGAAGCAATTGTACTTGCAGAAAAAATTGTGATGAAGAAAATGTCAAAAAGAAAGTAAATGATAAAAAGACAAGAAGAAAAAGAAAGCTGAGAAGATAAGACAAGAAGAAAGAATAAAAAAGAAAAATAAAAGATAAAAACACTATTAAGGGAGAAAAACAGTATCTTAATAGTAGGAAAAAGAAAAATAACATGCCAAAATACATAAATTCTCCTTTGGCATGAATTGAAAACTAGGAGGATGAAAAATTTGAAAAAATATCTTATTATTATAGCAATTATTGTGGTCATCATTGTGGGAGTTGTAGCAATTGTGCTATCTAATCGTAATGAAGAAACACAAGAATTAGCGACAGTTCGTGTAAATGAAGTAACCCGTTCTGTATTTTATGCTCCACAATATGTAGCAATTGCCAATGGCTATTTTGCAGAAGAAGGAATTGAGGTAGAACTAACAACTGGGCAAGGAGCAGATAAAGTAATGACAGCAGTTTTAGCAAACCAAAGTGATATTGGATTTGCAGGACCAGAAGCAGCCATTTACGTATATAATGAAGGAAAAGAAGATTATGCAGAAGTTTTTGCACAAATGACTCAAAAAGATGGCTCATTTTTAGTAAGTAAAGAGCCAACCGATAACTTTAGCTGGCAAGATTTAAAAGGTAAAACAGTCATACCAGGTAGAAAAGGCGGAGTACCTTATATGACATTTGAATATGTCTTAAAACAAAATGGTATTGACCCACAAAATGATTTAGTATTAGATGATAGTATTAAATTTGATTTAATGGCAGGTGCTTTTGCAGGAGGAGATGCAGAATATGTTACCTTATTTGAGCCAACAGCTTCTATGACAGAACAAGCAGGAAAAGGATATATTGTAGCATCAGTAGGAGAAGCATCAGGCGAAATTCCATACACAGCTTACTTTGCAAAGAAAAGTTATATAGAAGAAAATTCAGATATCATACAAGGATTTACCAATGCCATTTACAAAGGACAAAAATGGGTAGCAGAACATACTGCAACTGAAATAGCAGAAGTAATTGTTGACTTTTTCCCAGATACAGAAGTTGATATGCTTGCAACTGCTATTCAAAGTTATATGGATATAGATGCTTGGAAAACAGATCCAATCTTAAAAGAAGAATCATTTGATTTATTACAAACTGTTATGAAAGAAGCAGGAGAATTAGACAAAGAAGGAGACTATGACAAAATTGTAAATAACAGTTTTGCACAAAAAGCAATAGAAGAAATACAATAAAATTATTATAATTAATGTTTAAGAAAACAGCCAATTCATTAATAAAAGTTGGTTGTTTTCTAAATTTTGACTAAAAATTAAGTTTAAAAATAGTAGAAATACAATATAAAAAGTGGTATAATAATTTTGAAAAAGAAATTTAGGGAGGAAAAAATGGCAACTGAAATTAGGAATATTCTAGAAGAATATGTAAATGGCTTATTTAAAATAATAGGTAAGGAATTAAAACAGGTAATTTTATACGGTTCATATGCAAGAGGAGAACAGGATAAAAATGGCGAAATAAGTGATATAGATATCATGATATTAGTAGATTTAGATGAAGAACAAATAAAAGAATTAGAAAAAAAGGTAATTGATTATAGTTATGACTTAGATTTAAAATATGACATTTTATTATCTCCAATTATAGAAAATATTGATAATTATAACAATAGAACAAAATATATAGCATTTTATAAAAATATACAAAATGAAGGAGTTTTATTAAATGGATAATAAAGAAATAGAAACATTAGCCCAATATAGACTAGCTCAATCTAAAATCCCAAAATCCTTCCAATTTGCACTAGCATTGCTTGCCACCAAGGGCTACTATAACGAGCCCTTGGCTTTTTTGTAGTAATTGCTTTAATATATAATTTCACAACAGAGTTTAAACTTTTTTGCTCTAAAAAGCTCCACATTTTCTTTTCAAAACTACGAATCTTTTCTGCATATTTGGAAAAATAAGAATTCGTATACATCCATTCATATTTTTTGGCATTGTTTTCTGCATTCAATCCAGTAGCATAAGCACCAGGTTCTATTAAGCAAACTTGAATATCAGTTCCTTCTAATTTATTTAATAATTTCATTTCTTGTCTTAAACAAATTCCAAAACAATCTAAAGCAGATTTGGTAGCACAATAGGGGGATAAAAAAGGAAGCGGGATTTGTCCGTGCCAAAGAGGAAACAATAATAATACGTCCTTTTTTCATTCTTTTCATCATATCAGAGATGGCAAGCTGAATACATTCTAAATGCGCAAAAACGTTAGTATCAAAGGTTTGCCTAATTTTATCAACAGAAACTTCAGCCACAGAACCAGAATTTCCTATCGCAGCATTACATACCAAAATGTCAACGCCGAGTTCTGAAATTTTTTTTCGGTCATTTTCATTCAAAATGTCACAACAAAAAACATGAATTTTGGATGGATTTTGAATAATGATTTTTTGAAAAAGTGCAATTTCTGACTTAAATTTCACACCAACAAAAACCTCATAACCCATTGAAAATAAAGCAAAAACTACTTCTTTACCAATACCAGAACCACCACCAGTAATGAAAACTTTCAAAAAATCATTTTTTTTATTTTTCAAATTTCTCACCTAAAAATATTATTTCCATTTTTTGAAAAAATATACCAAAGATTTTGTTTGATATATCAAGCAAAATCTTTAATATTGAATAGAAAAAAATCATCAAAACAAGTCAAATCAACACATTTATGACAAAAATGTAATAAAATTGTAATATTTTTTTTATAAAAAAATCAAAATGACTTTTAGCATAAAACAAAGAATAATTATTGACTGAAAAGCAACAACTAAACTAAAAGACAATAAAATGAAACGTGCCTAAAATAGCGGAAAAACGGCAATGGAAACATAAAAAGTCCATGTTTGACATTATTAAAAAATTCATTTAGAATAAAGCTACAATCAAAACGAAAGAAAAAATGTTTGGAAAAACAAAGAAACAATAAAAAATGTATGACTGTGATAAGCAAAAATAAATATTATATATTTATTTATCACAACAAAAGCAAAAAGAGGGGGTATAGAAATGCAAGTTATTAAAAGAGATGGAAGAATAATCGATTTTGACAGGCAAAAAATTGTTGCAGCAATTGGAAAAGCAAATGCAGAGGTAAAACCAAAGGAAAGAGCAAGTAAAGAAGATATTAAAGGGATTATTGAATATGTAGAAGGATTAGATAAGAAAAGGATTTTAGTAGAAGATATTCAAGATATCATTGAAGAAAAATTAATGGAAATAGGCAAATATCTTTTGGCTAAAAAATATATTACTTATCGTTATACAAGAGAATTAGTAAGAAAAGCAAATACTACTGATCAATCTATTAAAGAGTTAATTGATGGAGAAAGTGAATATTGGAATAATGAAAACTCCAACAAAAATGCAAGAGTAGTTACTACCCAAAGAGATTACCTAGCAGGAATTACAAGTACTGATATTACCAGAAGATTCTTATTACCAAAAGATATTGTAGAAGCACACGACGAAGGAATTATTCATTTCCATGATGCAGACTATTTTGCTCAAAATGCGCTTACTAACTGTGAATTAATTAACTTAGAAGATATGTTACAAAATGGTACGATTATGAATGGAGTAATGATAGAAAAACCACATAGATTCTTAACAGCAATGACAATAGCTACTCAAATTATTTTAGGAGTTACCTCTTCTACTTATGGAGGAGCAACAGTATCTCTTACCCATCTAGCACCATTTGTAAGAAGCAGTTATGAAAGATATTATAAAAAATATAAAGATAGAGGTTTAAGTGAAAAACAATGCAAAGAATATGCAGAGCAAGATACTAAAAAAGAAGTAGCAGATGGAGTTCAAACTTTTAATTACCAAGTAAATTCTATGACAAATACTAATGGACAAGCACCTTTCTTATCTGTAAATATGTACTTAGGAGAAACAAAAGAATATAAAAAAGAACTTGCAATGGTAATAGAAGAATTCTTAAAACAAAGAATAGAAGGATTTAAAAATGAAAAAGGAGTTTATATTACTCCAGCGTTCCCTAAATTATTATATGTACTAGAAAAAGATAACGTTACAGAAGACAGTCCATATTGGTATTTAACCGAACTTGCAGCAAAATGTACTGCAAAAAGAATGGTACCAGACTATATTTCAGAAAAGAAAATGTTAGAATTAAAAATAGATAAAAATGGAAATGGAAATTGTTACCCATGTATGGGATGCCGTTCTTTCTTAACACCATATGTAGATCCAAAAACAAATAAACCTAAATATTATGGAAGATTTAACCAGGGCGTTGTAACTATCAATTTAGTAGATGTAGCATTATCTTCTGATAAAGATATGGATAAATTCTGGAAAATTTTTGATGAAAGATTAGAATTATGCCATAGAGCATTACAAGTTAGACATGAAAGATTAAGCAAAGTAACCAGTGATGTAGCACCAATTCTATGGCAACACGGTGCACTAGCAAGATTAAAGAAGGGCGAAAGCATTCATCCATTACTACATGGTGGATATTCTACAATTTCTTTAGGATATGCAGGTTTATACGAATGTGTAAAATATATGACAGAACATAGCCATACAGATAATGGAGAAGGAAAAGATTTTGGAATTCAAGTAATGCAAAGGTTAAATGACAAATGCAAACAATGGAAAGCAGCAGAAGATATTGACTATAGTGTATATGGAACCCCTATTGAATCAACAACCTATAAATTTGCTAAATGCTTAAAAAAGAGATTTGGAGTAATTAAAGGAATTACAGACAGAGATTATATTACTAACTCTTATCATATTCCTGTATTTGAAGAAATTGACGCATTTTCTAAATTAAGTATTGAAAGTCAATTCCAACAATTAAGCCCAGGTGGAGCAATCTCTTATGTAGAAACACCAAATTTACAAAATAATATTGAAGCAGTAATCCAAATTATTAAATTCATTTATGATAATATTATGTATGCAGAATTAAATACAAAATCAGATTATTGCCAAGAATGTGGATTTGATGGAGAAATCCTAATAGATGATAATCTAGAATGGTATTGCCCAAACTGCGGAAATAGAAACCATGATACTTTAAATGTAGCAAGAAGAACTTGTGGATATATAGGAAGCCAATTCTGGAATAAAGGAAGAACACAAGAAATTAAAGAAAGAGTTCTTCATATTGATAATAAAGATGCAGAAATGCCAAAAAAAGAGAAAACAAAAGTAGCAGTTTAAAAATCTTTAGCATATTTATGAAAAGATTTTTTATAGAAAGAGGCTAAGTAAATGAGATATAATAAAGTAAGAAAAATGGATATTTCAAATGGACCAGGAGTTAGAGTATCTATCTTCATGCAAGGCTGTACCTTCCACTGTAAAAATTGCTTTAATCCAGAGACACACGATTTTATGGGAGGAGAAGAATTTACAGACGAAACTATTCAAGAAGTATTAAAACTATGTGAAAATGAAAATGTAGAAGGGTTATCTATTTTAGGAGGAGAACCTATGCATCCTCTTAATATAGAAGGAACTACAAGATTGGCAAAAGCCTTTAAAGAAAAATTTCCAAATAAAAATCTATGGGCTTGGAGCGGATTTTTATTTGATAGAGATTTGCAAGGAAAAGAAGTTCTTAATTATTTAGATGTTTTAGTAGATGGACAATATGTAGATGAATTACATGATCCAAGACTAAAATATTGTGGTTCTTCTAACCAAAGAGTAATTAAAGTACCAGAAAGCCTAAAAGAAGGCAAAATTGTACTTTATCAAGATTAAATAAAAAGATAGGGCAATAGGGAATGAACCCATTTAGCCCTATCTTTTTACAAAAAAATCAAGTTAAATTTTTTAGAGATATTGACAAATTTAACCAAGACAGGTATAATAAACAAGAAATATCCCACACGTAAGAGTGTAATTACTGAAGGGAGGGGAATAAAATGTCAGAGGTTAAAGTTAATAATGGTAATATAGAAGATGCCTTAAAAAGGTTTAAAAGACAATGCGCTAGAAATGGTGTACTTCAAGAAGTAAGAAAAAGAGAGCATTATGAAAAACCAAGTGTTAAAAGAAAGAAAAAATCAGAGGCTGCTAGAAAAAGAAAATTTTAAGGAAAAAATAAAGGATGGAAGGTTATATCATAATTTTCATCCTTTTTTTAATAAAATAACACCATAAAAGGAGAGATTGGTATGTTAAAAGAAAAACTATTACAGGACTTAAAAGAAACCATGAAAGAGAAAAATGTCATTCGTAAAAATGTGGTACAAATGGTAAGAGCTGCCATTTTACAGGTAGAAAAAGATAAACAAATTGAAGTAACAGATGAACAAATTGTAGAAATTATTGCAAAAGAAGCAAAAAAGAGAAAAGATTCAATTCCAGATTATGAAAAAAGTGGAAGACAAGATTTGTTAGACCAAATTAAGCAAGAAATCGCTATTTTGGAAGAATATTTGCCAGAACAATTGTCAGAACAAGAAATAGAAGAAAAGGTAAAAGCAATTATTACTAATTTAGAAGCTAGTTCTATGAAAGACATGGGAAAAGTAATGAAAACAGCAAAAGAAGAACTAGGTGCATCTGCAGATGGAAAAACAATTAATGAGATTGCAAAAAAGTTATTAAGTTAATTTGAAATTAAGTTGTCCTAAAAAAATAGGACAGCTTTATTTATTTGTTAAAAATCTTTTTAAATCCTATTGTATAAAACTTTAGAAAAGGCTTATAATAATAAAGAAAAAATACATAGTAAAAAACAGGAGGAAAATAACGTGAATTATCAAAAAGAAGAAATAAAAAAAGGAATTACCTTACACCAAATTCATACAGAAAACTATAAAACTAACCTTTATGCTATCTTTTTAGCAACACCTTTAAAAAGGGAAAACGTTACTTTGGATGCTTTATTAACAGCAGTATTAAGAAGAGGAACTCAAAATTTAAAAACACAAGAAGAAATTAATCAAAAATTGGAAATGATGTATGGTGCAAGTTTTGACTGCGGAGTAGAAAAAACAGGGGATAATCACATTATGAAATTTTATTTAGAAACTCTAGCAGAAGAATTCCTTCCAAAACCAGAAGAACTGGTACAAGAAGCTATTAACATTTTATTAGATTTAGTGTTTAATCCTTTAATAGAAAATAATGGATTTCATCCAGAATATATAGAAGGAGAAAAGAAAAATTTAAAACAAATTATAGAAAGTAAGATTGATAATAAAAGTAAATATGCTTATGAAAGATGCATAGAAGAAATGTTTAAAAATGAACCATATGGATTGTACCGATATGGTTATATAGAAGACTTAAAAAAAATTACTCCCGAAAGTTTATATCAGTATTACCAAACTCTATTGCAAAATTGTAAAATAGATATTTTTTGCTCTGGTATGTTAGACCAAGAAAAGCTAAAAAGTATAATAGAACAAAATGAAAATATTAGAAAACTACAACCAAGAGAAGCAAAATATGTTATTAATAATGAAGCAACAGAGAAAAAGGAAGGAAAAGCCCCAGATGTTATTACAGAAAGCATGCAAGTAACACAAGGCAAATTAGTAATTGGATTAGATATTCATGAAAACAAAGAAAATGCAAGATTTATTGCTTCTGTTTATAATGCTATTTTAGGAGGAGGAGCAAATTCAAAACTTTTCCAAAATGTAAGAGAAAAACAAAGTTTAGCCTATACTGCAAATTCTAGCTATGTTAGAACCAAAAATAGTATTTTTATTCGTTCACGGAATTGAAATAGAAAATTACGAAAAGGCGTTAAATACCATAAAAGATCAATTAGAACAAATGAAAAGTGGAGATTTTACGCAGGAAGATTTACAAAACAGCAAAGAATTAATTTTATCTTCTATTCAAGGAATTACAGAAGAACAAGACACAGAAATTACTTATTATTATGGACAGGAATTAGCAGACAGATTTGTTACCATTGAAGAATATGCAAACAAAATTCAAAATGTTACGAAACAAGAAGTGGTAGATTTAGCTAAAACAATTACAATTCATACTATTTACTTTTTAAAAGACTAGGAGGAAAACATGAAAATAATAGAAACTTCAAAAATAAAAGAAAAAGCATATGTAGAAGAACTAGAAAATGGTTTAAAAGTTATCATTATTCCCAAAAAGAATACAAAAAAGAAATATGTAATTTGGGGAACACATTTTGGCTCTATTGATAATCATTTTATTATGCCAAAAACAGGAGAAGAAGTGTATATTCCAGACGGTGTAGCACATTTTCTAGAACATAAAATGTTTGAACAACCAAATGGAACCAATAGTTTAGACACCTTAATGGCATTGGGAATTGATGCAAATGCTTACACAACCAATGACCACACCGCATATTTATTTGAATGTACAGACCATTTTACAGAAGGACTAAATGAATTAATGGATTATGTACAACATCCTTATTTTACAGAAGAAAATGTAGAAAAGGAAAAAGGCATTATTGGGCAAGAAATTAATATGTATGATGATGATCCAGGCTGGAAACTATACATGAATGCTATGGATTGCCTTTATGAAAAAAATCCAATTAAAGTAGATATTGCAGGAACCATTGAATCTATTAGCAAAATTACACCAGATGTATTATATAAATGCTATAACACATTCTATCACCCATCTAATATGGTTATGGTAGTTTGTGGAGATTTCGAACCAGAAAAACTATTGCAAGAAATAAAAAAACGTTTACTTCCAAAAGAAAATCAAGGAGAAATTAAAAGAATTTATCCAGAAAAAGAAGCAAAAATTAATAAACCATTTGCAAATACCAAAATGGAAGTAAGTACTCCTATTTTTATGTTAGGCTATAAAGATATAGAAAATATGGCAGAAGATAGGGTAAAAAAGCATATAGCTATTGAAATTTTATCTAATATTATCATAGGTAAAAGTTCAAAACTTTATCAAAAATTATATGAAGAAGGTTTGCTACTTTCAAAACCTGACATGGATTATGAATTTAGCAATGAATATGCACATATTTTAATTTCTGGAACTTCTAAAAATCCAAAAAAAGTGGAAGAAGAGTTAGACAAAACAATAGAAAATTTAAAACAACAAGGATTAGATGTACAAGAATTTGAAAGAAGCAAAAGAAAAGTTTATGGAGATTATGTAACAGAATATAATAGTGTAGGCGATATTGCTAGAATGTTTTTAGCAGATGCTATGAAAGGCATTTTTAGTTTCGATTATATTGAAAAATATGAAACAGTAACCAAAGAATATACAGAAGAAATTTTAAAAAACATTTTTAAACAAGAAAATAAAATTTTATCCATTGTGGAGCCAAATGAAGCTTAATTTTATTAAAAGAAATAAACGAAAAATGCAATTTTTCGACAAATAATAATGAAAAAAGTAGAAATACGTCAAATTATGACAAAAAAAGTAGAAAAATGTCATACGAAAAACTATTAAAATACTACAAAATCAGTAAAAAATCGTTGACTAATTTGTAAAAATATGGTATTTTAAATATATACAAAAGATAAAAAGAAGAAAAGGAGAGTGATTTGTATGTTAAATGATGAAATTTGTAAACTAAGAGAAAAATTGCATAATAGTATTCTTAATGAAAACGATTATAATATCACATACCAAATTAGTGTAGAGTTAGACCAATTAATTGCTAAATATTACAGTATAGAAATTAAAAGAAATAAGCAAACTCAAAATAAAAAAGAATTATTAACTAGTAATAGGTAATATTATTTAGATTAACTTTATTAAATCAAAATATAAAAATTGTCTTTTGAAATTTTTAAGAACTTGCGTGTGAGACCATTGTGACAGCCGTTCTGGGTATTTATACCGAGTTACGGCTGTCCAAAAGGGAAAAGATTTTAAAAATTGAAAAAGACAATTTTTATATTTTAGCTAAGAATTATATTTAGAGCACAATGTTTTTTCTTTTTTATACGAAAATATTACATACATATTACATTTTGATGACATTTTAACGAATTTTAGCAAAAAGAGAAAAAACTATGTTATGATATTACTACTTGAAAAATAAAATAAAACCAGTTATAATAATGATAATAATAAAATATTTTTAGGAGAATAAATATGTTAAAAGTAAAAAAGAATTTTTTTCAATTGATTATTTTAATATTTACTTTTATAATGATAATGACTATTTCATGTAATGCCACCTATGATCCACTTGAAGACCCAAATAGTTTTAAACCAGGAAATATTAGTAGTGAAGATGCTAATGTTATTACTGGTAGAGTGAATAGTATAATAGGAGTTATTGTTACAGTTGGTGTCATTATTTCGGCAATTACATTATGCATCCTAGGAATTAAATATATGGTAGGAAGTGTAGAAGAAAGAGCGGAACACAAAAAGACAATGATTCCGTACATTATAGGAGCAGTACTTCTATTTGCTGCTTCTTCCGTCGTAGGAATCATAGCAAATATTGTACAAAATATGAATATGTGATATTTTTTATTCTAAAAATAAAACTATTTTGGAAAAAATAATTGCAAACTGGTGATTCTTATAGTATAATAAATGAAAAGGAAAAGTCGAATTATGGAAAAAAAAATATTTTGTATATTCATAATATTAATTTTAATATTTATTTTTTCTAGTACAATAGTACAAGCAATTAGTATTAGTAATATAGTTGGAGGAGCAGACAATTTTGTAAATTCTGGAAAGGATGGAAATACTTCTACACTAGATGGTCCTATGTTAAATAATACATCTAATTTTATTTACAATACACTACTAATTATAGGAGTTTGCATTGCAGTATTAATTGGTACAGTACTAGGAATTCAGTTTATAACAGGCAGTGTAGAACAAAAAGTAAAAGTAAAAGAATCTTTAATTCCATTTGTGGTTGGATGTGTAGTTATTTTTTCAGCATTTGGAATTTGGAAATTAGTAATAGAAATATTAAGATAAGATTTTAAAATTGTTTCCTAAAAGGAACATTTATCAATAAAATATAAAAAATGAAAGGGAGGATATTATGAAAAAGGCTACAAAAATAATTGCAGTAGTATTAATCATGTTAACATTAGTATTAGGAATGTCAACTATTTCTAGAGCAGATGCTGTAGATCCAGGACAAATTGCTAATGGCTTACATGGAACAACAAGTAATGCTCAAGAAGATATTACTGGTATAGGTAACCAAATTATAGGAATTATTACAACTGTTGGTGTAGTTGTAGCAGTAGTTATTCTTTTAGTATTAGGTATTAAATACATGATGGGAAGTGCTTCAGAAAAAGCAGAATACAAGAAAACAATGATTCCATATCTAGTAGGAGCTATTTTAATCTTCGGTGCATCAGCAATTACACAAGTGGTAGTTAATATTGCATCAGGTCTTAATGATTAAAATAGAAAAAATATTACAGAAATGTTACAAAAACATTACAAAAATATTAAAAGTGCATAAAAAATGCACTTTTTTTCTATTTATAGTTACATTTTTCGAGAATATTTGCTATAATATTATTTAAGTAAAATTAGATTTATTATGCCATTCTTTAAACAAAGGAGGAAAAACAAAAAATGGGTACTTATGAATTACCTAGAAATGTGAAAGGTGAAGGAAGAATCTTATTTATTTTCACTGCGAAAAGCTTGATATACACAGTAATTGCAGCGGCAATTGGCTTACTATTTTATTTTATATTTTCTATAATTGGTTTAACCATGGTAGGAATTATTATTGTAGCAGTATTTGCTTTAATCGGTTTTGCAATAGGAACTTTTAAAATGCCGGAACTTGGCAAATTTGAATTTAGCAAAAAAACGGGCGGAGAAAATATAGATGACGTAATAAGAAGAGCTGTTAAATTTAAAACATCAGGAAAAAAAGTATATGTATACAAGGAGGGAAAAAACAATGATTGAAACAATTACCATAGTTTTAACAATTATATTAATTGTTATGATTATCTTATTAGGAGTTCTTTGTATCCTATATTTTAAATCCAAAAATAAAAAAGCAGATAAAACAGAAACAACACAAATGCAAAATTCTTCTACTAAATCAACCGCTAAAACAGTAAAAAACTATTCCACAGAATCTGTATTTGATTTTATGGAATTTGATAAAGTGGAAGATAACATGATTTGTACCAAAAATGGTGCTAAATATGTTATGGTTGTAGAATGTCAAGGTGTTAATTATGATTTAATGTCAGAAGTAGAAAAAAATGCAGTAGAAGAAGGATTTATTCAGTTTTTAAATACTTTAAGACATCCAATTCAAATTTATACACAAACTAGAACTATTAATCTAGAAAGTAGTATACAAACATATCGTAATAAAGTAAAAGAAATAGAAGAAAACCTAGAAAAAGAAAAAAATAAATATGACCAAATGGTAGCATCTGGTAGATATACCCAGGAACAATTAAATGCAGAATTTTATGAACTTACCAAAGCAACCAATCTTTATGAATATGGAAAAGATATTATTTATACAACAGAAAGAATGAGCTTAAATAAAAATGTATTAAATCAAAAGTATTATATTGTTATTCCATATTACCCAGAAGAATTAGGAGAGAATAATTTTGATAAACAAGAAATTAAAAACCTAGCTTTCTCAGAATTATATACTAGAGCACAATCTATTATTAGAACTTTGTCTGTATGTGGAGTAAATGGACGTGTATTAGATTCTAACAGCCTAGTAGATCTACTATATGTAGCATATAATCGTGATGATGCAGAAATTTATGGAGTAGATAAAGCAATGAAAGCAGGCTATGATGAATTATATTCTACAGCACCAGATGTTATTGATAAAAAGATGAAAACATTAGATGAACAAATAGAAAAAGCAGCATTTGAAAAGGCAAACCAAAAGGTAGCAGAAGCAAAATCAGAAAAACAAAAAGCGCTAGAACAAAAACAAGAATCACAAGAAGACCTTATCTCCCAATTAGCAGCACTAATTATAGAACAAAATAAAACCATAGTTGGGGAAGATGTAGCAGCAAATGCAATAGGAAAAGTACAAGAAGAAGCACAAAAAAGAAGAGGAAGACCTAAAAAAAGTGAAAACTTAAAAGAAGGAGGTACAAAAGAAAATGAGCAAGAAGAGCAAGTTAAGAGAAGAAAAACTACAAAAACAGCATAATGATTATACAAAACCAGGTGATTTTAAAATTTTAAAAAAGAAGACAATTAAAGAACTAATTGCTCCATCTGGAATTGATACAACAGATATTGACCACTTAGAAATTATTTCGAATGTCACTAGATATGCAAGAAGTTTCTTTGTATCTAGTCTTCCAAGAATGTGTACTTTCCCAGAATTATTTAGAGACATGTATTTGTTTGGAGATATTAATACTTCTATTTATATTAACCCGATTCAAGAATCTAGATCACAAAATGAGTTAAATAGAGTTATTAATGAGCTAGAAACCGAAAGAATTGTAGCAGCAGACAGAGGAAATATTAACAGAGAAAGTACATTAGGACAAAAAAGATTAGAAGCAGAACAATTAAGAGATGAAATAGCAGCAGGTTATAATAAACTTTATGAAGCATCTATTATTGCTACTTTATTTGCTTACAGCTTAGATGACTTAAATAAATATACAAAATTGTTGTCTACAGAAATGTCAAAATCATTAGTAAATATCAAAAGTGCATGGGCAATACAAGAAGATGCATTTAAATCCAATCTTCCACTTATGGATGATAAAATTAAAAAAACACACACTTTTGACCGTAGATCTATGGGAACAGTATTCCCATTTACTACCTCAGAAGTAGGTCATCCTACAGGTATTCCTTTAGGAATTAATAAACAAACTGGAGTACCAATTTTATTTGATAACTTCCATAATTCCTTAACCAACTATAATATGGTTATCTTTGCAAAATCTGGTGCTGGTAAATCTGTTACTATGAAGACTTTAATTTCCCGTTCAGCAGTACTTATGGGAATTCAAAGTTTGGCACTAGATGCAGAAGGAGAATATAGCATTGTGGCAGAGAGTTTAGGAGGAATTAATGTAGTACTTTCTCCAACTTCTAAAACAGTTATTAACATTTTTGATATTGAAACAGAAGTAGTAAAAGATGAAATTACCGGAAGAGATAGATTAGTATTAAATGTAGAAAACAAAGTAGAGGATGTAACACAAGCCCTACTTACTATGGCAAGAGGAAGTACTAGAAGCCAAGAAGTAAATGAGCTTACCAAACAAATTATAGCAGAATCTGTAGCAGAAGAATATGCAGCTTATGGCATCACTTCTGATCCAAATAGTTTATATGCAGCTTCTAGCGATGGAATAGATGGCAATATGTTAGGCAGAGAGAAAAAACAAATGCCAACTATTGGTTCTTGGTATAAAAGAATTGAAGCAAAAGCTGCAGCAAATACAAATCCAGACTATAATTTCCACTATAGCTATTTATTAAAGGTTATGAAACAATACATAAGAGAATATGACGGACAAATGGCATATTTTGATGGACAATCTACTTTTGACTTACTAGATGGAACATTATTTATTAATCTAGATATTTCACAACTAGAAGAAAGATTTGCAAGACCACTTGCTCAACAAATATTACTAGCATGGATTTGGGAAAAATATGTTAAGAAAAATAGTGAAGATAGAACAAAAGCTTCTAAAAAAAGAGTATTAGTAGATGAAGCATGGATGTTATTACCATATCCAGAAGCTGTAGATTTCTTAAATACTATGGCAAGACGTGCTAGAAAAAGAAATGTATCTTTAGCCATTATTTCACAAAGATTCCAAGACTTTTATGAAAAACCAGAAGCACAAGCGGTATTAACATCTTCAGATACCAAACTATTTTTAGCACAAGATAAATCAGAAATACAATATTTAAAAGAAGTATTTAAATTAAGTGAAGGAGAAGCTAACTTCTTGGTAACCTGCTTTAAAGGAGAAGGATTACTAAAAGTAGGTGCAGATAGTGCCATTATTCAAATTCAACCAACTGCAAAAGAATTCGAGTTTGTAGAAACAAACTTAAATAAATTAGCACAGAAGAGGGATAGAAGAATTAGACAAAACTATTAGGAGGAAAATATGAAACTTTTGACAGAGAAAGGAATAGTACAGAAGATAATTATTGCTATAATTATAGTAACACTCTTAAACTTCATGATACCAACTGTTTCTTCAGCTTTTGATGTTGGTGGACTTTTATTTGAACCAATTACTGATCTAGTCACAACTATAGGAGATTCTATTCTATCAGCATTACAAAGGTTCTTGTATGATGGAAATCTAGGAAATTTTCAATCTGAAGGTGGGGTAGTTAAATCAACTGCTTCAGGATTAGCCAATATCCTTTTGGGAGCTAACTGGTTTGTTTCTGTTCAAAGTGCTGAACAAAATCCTATGTTTCCAGAAATGGTATATGAAGGAGGAGATCCTAACGAAGTAGTAATTAATGAGTCTGAATTTGATGGAGTTAGTTTATATGATGCAGCTGCATTCCTTATAAATCCTTTTGTGGGCTTAGGAAATATAGCTTTAAAATTTACAGGCATTAGCAAAAATTATGTAATTCCTACTATCCAATATTCTATTGATAAGATATTTGCAGGAGAGATCCCTGCGTTTGATGTTAATTTTATTAATCCATCAGTTGGAATGGATGATGAGGACAAGCAAGACCTAAATATTGCCTACCAATTACAGGGAGTCATTTCAGACTGGTATTATGCTTTAAGAAATTTGGCAATTGTAGGACTATTGTCTATTTTGGTATATGTAGGTATCCGTATTATTATTTCCAGTACTGCATCAGATAAAGCAAAATATAAGCAAATGTTAAAAGACTGGTTGGTGGCATTGTGTTTATTATTCTTTTTGCACTATATCATGGCATTCACTTTAGAAATGATTAATGTTGTAAATGGAATGATTGCAAATAGTACTACTTCTATTCCTGTGGTAATTCATACTGAAGGAACTGACATAACTAGCTTTTTTGATGGTGATATTAAGTTTAAAACAGACTTAATGGGACTTACTAGACTACAAATTCAATATGAAGATTTTTCAAGTAAAATAATTTATCTTATTATTTATATTGGGCTTCTAGTATATACAGTAAAATACACTTGGATTTACATGAAAAGGACAATTACTATGATGTTCCTAACATTAGTAGCACCATTAGTAGCACTTACTTATCCAATTGATAAATTAAATGATGGAAAAGCACAAGCTTTTAACACATGGATTAAAGAATATATATTTACTGCTTTATTACAACCATTTCATTTAATTTTATATTCTATATTAATGGGATCGGCATTAGGAATTGCAACTACAAATCCAATTTATGCATTATTAGTTATTGCATTTATGGGACCTGCGGAAAAAATGTTACGTAAATTCTTTGGATTTGACAAAGCTTCTTCTCCAGGAACTCTAAGTCAAGCAGGAGCAATGTTTGGAGGAGCTGCAGCATTTAAAATGTTACAAAAATCAGCAGGATTTATTGCTAATAGAAAACATAGTAGTGGAAAAGGAAATGATGTTAGAACAAAAGATACACCAGTAGAAGATAGAAATGCACCAGATGGATATGATGCATTTGCTAATAGACAAATTCCTACTGCAAATGAACAAGGTAATAATAGTTCAAGGTCTACTAACCAAGCAAGAAATATCAATAGAAACCAAGAAACAGAAGACTTACCAAGAGGTACAGAAACTGGACAAGAAGGACAACTTCCTTTGCAAGGTTCACAAGATGATAGTTTAGTAGAAGGAATGCATATGTCATCTAGTGGTTTATGGTTACCAGATGAACATTTGAATATAAGGCAAACAGAGCCAGAAAGATCACAACCACCAGAAGAAGGAGAACAGGGAGAAGAACAAAATGTCAGACCATCAAGATTAAGAAGAGCAGGACAAACAGCTTGGAGATTATATCGAGCACCAGCAAGAGCCGGAGCAAGACAACTAAAAGAATGGAAAGATAAGCACTTTGGAGATAAAGATAGAACGATAAGAACTTTGAAATCAGCAGCAAAAGGAACTGGAAAATTCCTAGGTAGAGCAGCTGCTATTGGTACTATGGGAGCGATTGGCGTTGGTATGGGAATTGCAGGAGATGACTTAGAGGATGTATTGACTATAGGTGCAACAGGTGCAGCATTAGGAGCAACTTTGGCACCTAGTGTTGGAAGAAGTATGGCAAATTCTAACTTAGCACAATCAATCGGCAGCGATATTCAACATATTACACATGGTGGAAGTACAAATGATGCAGAAGTTGCTAGACAATCAGAAGAATTATATCGTTCTGGAGAACTTAGACAGTGGGCTCAAGACACATTCTTAGATGAAAATGGAGATAAATATACAGGAGAGGAATTAAATAAATTAGAGGATAGAGCAATCGGACACTATAATGCTGGATTTACAGATAAATCTGATATTAAGAAGGTAATGAAATTAGAAGACAAATTAAGAAAAGGATTAAATGCACAACTACCAGAAGAAGAAAGAGATGATAGATCTAAAGTAATGGCAGAAACAATAGGAAAATTGGCAAAAGATATTCAACCAGGAAAATTATCAGATCAAAAATATGTGGATGGTAAGTTAGATGAATTTACAAGAGGAATTCAAAAGGCAAATCCAGACTTAAGTACTACAGAAGCTACTAATAATGCAAAACAAATGATGAACTTAATTATGCAATATTATAAAAAACCTTAATTGAATAAGAGAATATGGAGGCTATAATTGTGGAAAAATTAGTAAGATTTTGGAACCAAAATAGAAAAGATATAATAAAAATAATCGCAATTATAGCCTTTATTATTATTATTATCATAACAGTAAATATATTGTTGGAAAATAATCGTTCTGATAATCAAGAAATAGAAGAAAATGAAAATAGGCAACCAAACCAATCTGTTATAACAGGTATTGAAGTGCCAACTGAAACGACTCAAGAGAATGTAAATATTATTGAGCAATTTGTAGACTATTGTAATAGTCAAGACATAGAAAATGCTTATGACTTATTATCTAGTAGTTGCAAAGAAGAATATAATAATGATATTAATGTTTTTATGCAGAATTATTATAACCAAATTTTTCAAACTTCAAAAACATATTCTATGGAATTATGGTTAAATGAAATTGACAGTTATACTTATCAGATAAAGTACTATGAAGACAACTTATTAGCAACTGGAGGAACTGCTGTAAATTCTAACCTAGAAGACTACATTACCGTGATTAAAGAAAACGGAGAAAATAAGATTAATATCAATGGTTTGATTCGTAGTCAAACTGTGAATCAAACAGCAAGCAACTCTAACATAGAAATAACAATTCATAGTAGAACAATTTATAAGAATTATGAAAGCTATAATATTAGTATAAAAAATAATACATCTAATAATATGACAATAAGTGATGGTTCTAATAGCAATGATATTAGTTTATTAGATGAAAATAATATTGCCTATGGTTCTTTTATTAATGAAATTCCTATAAATTTGTTATCTTTGCAGCCTGGACAACAGATAAATATTGATCTTAGATTTAATAAAATATATGATACTTATAGAAATATAGAACAAATGCAATTTACTAACTTGAATATAGAAAACCAAGGAGTAATTATTATGACAATAGAGATATAAAGAAGGTGAGAACATGGATGAAGAACAAAATCAGCAACAACAAGATATGGTAAACAAAGTTAGTACTGATGTAAATGAAACAAAAAATATGGTAAAGGATAGTGCCAGTTTAGCTAAAAATGTAGGAACTGGTAATATTGTTGGCGCTGCTAAGGATTCCTTTAACCTTCTTAAAAACAAAAAAGCGAGAAGAACGTTAATTATTCTTTTAACAATTCCAATTATTATTGTTGTAGCAATAGCATCATTTTTATATAGCATTTTTGATACGATAGGAAATACTATTCAAGGAGTACTTGATGGAATTACAGATTTATTTGTAGTTGATAACGAAGGGGCTATTAGTATCAGTGATGAACAAGTAGATAAAATTATAGATAGCTTACTTGATTTAGGAATTAATTTAGATGATCTAAAACTAATGGGTGATGTGGATTACACTGATCCAGACATTGAAACAAAATATAGAGAAGCACTAAGAAAATATATTAGAAAATTTTTTGAGGCACAGGTTGTTACACAAACTTTATATACAAATCCAAATTGGTTTACAGAAGAAATATTAAACTCTGGCAAAACATATGGTACTGTATTCGTTTATAGAACAGATGGAGAAGATACTATAGAACCGGGACAGGGAGAACCTTTAACCTATAAGCCATATGAAGAAATGGAACAATTAGTACAAGCCAGAAATATAGAAGAAATTAGAAAATATTTTTCTGTTCAAGGTGAGAAACTAATTATTCCAGAATGGACTACAACTACAGTGAATGGAGAAGAAAATGTACAAATCACTTTACGTAGTATGGACTACAAAAATGCAATTTCTCAATATACTACTTCTATGAATTTCTTCCTTTATTTAACAATGGTAACACAAAATCCAGAATTTGTAGCGGCATTTACAGATTTAGTAAAAAATAGTGAAATAAGATTAACGGTAATAGACACTACTAGTACAACTACAGAGATTGAAACTTATACCTATACAGAACATACAAAAGGATCAAATATTACTCTAACACCAGAGGGAGAACAAGTTCTACCAGTAAATACTTCTAGAGATAGAAGTGAGAGAACTCTCACTGTCACAGAAACAACAACTCCAACTTTAAAAGTAACTTATGTAAAAACATGGTTTTGTGAACAAAGCATTATCTATCAGAAAAAAACAACAGGACCAAATGAAAGCTCTAATACACAAGATGGAACTACTAATGAAGAATTAAGAGATGAAAGAGAGCCGGCAGACCCACCCGATGGTGATACAGTAAGTTGGATTACAGATCAACAAATCACAACAACAACTACTATAACTGGGACAACCTATCAGGAGAGCGTAAGAGGAGATGTAATAGATAAAACAGGGGAAAAAGGAAGCCAGGGAATACTAGATACTAATGGTAATGGCCTTGTAGATGAAAATGAAAAAGTAGACGAAAATACTACTTTCCTAGGACTATTAGATAATAAATTTAAAATACCAAATTCTTCTAAATATGAAGCAGCAGGAAAAACTAGTCTAGTACGTACAGCTGATTGGTTCTTCCAACTATTACAAAAAGATGCTAGCTTACAAAACTTAGAGCAAATTATGAGGTATGTATTGTATAAATATACAGGAAAAGATTATGGAGTTACCACTTTTCCATCAGGAATTTATCAAATTAGTGATTTTACTTCAGCCGGTGGAACTTTAAAGGCACTAATACGCTATTGGGAAAATGGAAATTCTACTCCTGAATCTAGCCCAGATGGTACTAAGTATAAGGTTTTTGATGATGGATATGGAAATCCAACCGTTGGCTATGGAATAACTATTCAGTGGCAATATGATAGACTTGTAAAGCATGGATATACAGGCTATACCAAAGAAGAAATTATACAAAGATATCAGCAAGAAGATATTTATATTGATAAAGAAATTGTAGATGCAGTAGAAGATGAAATTATCAGTGAGAAAAAGGCATTAGTACAAGGCCTAGGATTAAATCTTACTACTTATCAAGAATATGCTTTGGTCTTAAGATCCTATAACTGGACACTAGAAGGATTTGTAGAAGCCTACAATCAGTATTGGAATCCAGAAACAGATAATGAAAGATATTTTGGACAAGAAGTAGATTATACACATAAACTATATACAGAATATATGAGTCAAACTACTTATGCTAACGGAGAATATTCTCCCGGACTAAAAAGAAGAAGAGATGCAGAATGGGCCCTATTCTCAGCGGGATATTATACACATACCAATACTTATTGGTCAGATTCTGCAGAAAGTGTCGTTAATTTTGCTTTACAATTAGTGGGACAAAATCATACATTATTTACAAGTTATACGACTAGCGAAGGAAAAACATTTTGGGGTGCAGATTGGTGTGCTATGTTTGTTTCTTATTGCTTTGACCAACAAGGATTAATACCAGATGTATTAAATGAATCTTATGTAGGTTGCACAGATGAAGTTGCAAATTTAAAAGCAAGAGGAGAGTTTGAAAATAGTAGTGCACTAGGAGGCAGCTATACTCCGCAGCCGGGAGATATTATATTCTTTACTAAAGATGGTGGAGTAACTTCATATCATACAGGAATTGTAGTAAAATGTGATGGAGCTAAGGTGTATACTGTAGAAGGAAATTCCGGGTATGGTTCTGGAGCTACTAGTTGGTCTAATAGTAGAGTAACAGAGAATTCCTATTCCATTAACTCGAATAATATATATGGATATTTTCCTGCAAGTGCTAAATAAAGAGGTGGAAAAATGAAACATATAAAACTATGGATAACTTTATTGGCTATATTTATTATTATTTGTATTATACTTCTTGTGGTTCTATTAAATAAACAAGAGCCACAGGAAGAGCTTACAAACCAATATTTGGATCATATAGATGCAGATAATAATCCTGGACTTATCTTAAATGGATTAACACCCAAAAAAGTTAATAATGAAAATATTTATTATACAGTAGAAAATTGTATTCAACAATATATAAATTATAATAAAAACCAACAAGTAGAAGCTATTTATCAAATGCTAAACCAAGATTATATAGAAAAAAATAATATTACACAAAATAATCTATTTAATATAGTAGCACCTATACAACAAGAGGGAGAATTATCTATAGAAGAAATGTATGAATTATCTGGTGTACAGTATAGTTATTACTATATAAAATGTGATATTGATGGGGAGGAACACTTTTTTAATGTTAATATAGATACTGCTAATGATTCTTTTGACTTAGGAATATATCAGCAATCAGAATATGAATTAGCAATACAAGAAGAAATGCAAGTTACTGAAGGAACAGAAAAAACTATCTTACTAAATGAATACAATAAAGTAAATTACTCGACTCTTTCAGAAGAAGAAATAGTAAATACTTATTTATTAGACTATGTAGAAAAATGTTTATACAATTCACAAGAAGCTTATGAAATTTTAGATGAGCAATATAGAAACTTAAGATTTGGAACATATGAAAAATTTCAAGAATATCTTCAAGAAAATCATACAACTTTAGAAGCATTAGATGCTAACAATAGAAGAAGTTATCAAGATTTTAACAGTTATGAAGAATATGAAAATTATATTCAAAACTTAGAAATTGTAGAATTGGATATGTATTTAGTAGAAAATAATGAAAACTATAAAACATATACTTGTATAGATGATTATGGTAATTACTATATTTTCAATATATACAATGTAATGGAATATAATGCTTTATTAGACAATTATACAATAGAAACACAACACTTTGTAGAAGAATATAATCAATTATCTTCTCAAGAAAAAGTAATGGTAAATATTGATAAATATTTTAAAATGATAAATAGCAAAGATTATGAAACAGCTTATAGTAAATTAGATGAAACTTTTAGAAACAATAATTTTGATAGTTTAAATCAATATAAAGAATATATAAACAACCATTTTTATGAATACAATAAGATAGAATACTTAGAGTGTACACAACAAGAAGATACTTATTTATATAAAATAAAAATAACCGATGCAACTATTGCAAGGAGTCAAGAAATTTCAGTAACCATAGTAATGCAACTAAAAGAAGGTACAGACTTTGTTATGTCTTTTAGTATATAGTGGAAAATAACTTTTAACTATGATATAATTCATGTAAAATGAATGAAGCATGGTTGAAAGTTATTTTTCTATAAAAAAATAGGTTAACTTAATTTTAAAGTAGAGGAGAAGGAGGAAAAGAAAATGTTAGAAGAGCAAAGACAAGAAATTATCCAAAATGCAGATTATATTATGGCAAAAACATTGGATGAAATAGATGAAAAAACACAAAATTTGCACAATATCCAATATTATGATAAATTCCAATTTGTAGCAACTTCTGGAAGCGGACTAGAAGAAAGAAATATATATATTGTAAAAATTAATGGAAAAGAAAAAATAACATCTAAACAAAAAGAACCAAAAGAACTAGAAACTCCAGAACAAGAAAAAGTACAAGAATATAGTATTTATCAAATCTATGATAAAGATAAAAACTTAATTGCTACTGTAGATAAAGAAGGAAATATACACTTTACGCCAGAATATGTAGAAAGTTTGCAACAAAAAATGCCTCAATTATATCAATTACTCCAATTAACCGGATTAAAATTACAACTTCCAAAAGAATTAGGAGAAAATGATTTAGCTCTTACACAAGAAGACATCGAAAAAGAAATGACAATATATAAAAACGGAACAATAAGAGAGCAAAATCATACAACCAAAAAAGAAGAAAAAACAGAAATGGAACAACAAGATAAAGAACAGCAAAAAGTACAATCAAAAGAAGAGAAAGATACACAGGAATTTGCAAAAAGAAAAAATATTCCTACCCATAATGTATTAAAAGTAAAAGAAAATAGTAATTTATATAAAGACCATCCAGAATTAGAACCTAATTTATATTTTTACAGAGATCAAAATGGAACGGTAAGAGCAGAATATATAGATGAAAATGGAATTTCACAACCTTCCAAATATTTTGAGCCTTCTACTACATCTTTAAGACAGGAAACCGTTAGTTTAGGAGATGATGGAAAACCTGTAACCAAAGAAGTTCCTTACCAAGTGATGAAAACAAAAGGACTAAATAGTGCAGATAAAGATATACGAGATATTAGAATGACAGTAGAAATAGATGCTTATGGATATTTAAGTATACAAGAAGCAAGACAAGGAAAAAATGGAGAGTGGCTATCACATGAGATAGAAATGCAAGGAAGGGATTACAATTCTCATGCGGTTAATCAGGTAACTTCCATAAAAACCAGAGAAGCAGACCCAGATAAACAAACAAAGGCTTATGAAAGTCTAGAGGGGACAGAAGTAGCAGAAGATGGCATAGAATATAGTGAAATGTATTTAATATCCCATGCAGAAGAAATTATTGATGAATTGATAAAAGAAGGGTATCAAAAGAAAGAAGCTACTAAAATATTTGATTATATGATAGGAGAAGAAAAACTAACTGAAGAAGAAGCAAAACAAAAAGTAAACGAAGAAATGGAAAAAGGAAATCTAAGAGAAGAACAAACAAATGAAAGTAATGCCACTGAAAATGCAAAACAAGAAGAAATAAACCAAGGAGAAGAAAGAACCCCATGGGGAGATGCTATGAGAAGATCTAGAAAATTTTAATCATAAAAGTCACCTTAAAACATATAATGTAAAAGGTGATTTTTTCTATGAAAAAAGAAAAGCATTTTTTAGAAAAAACTTTGTTAAGAACTACAGCAATCAAAAACCATAAAACTACATTTTTCAAAATTAGTATTTTGTTATTTCTTGTATTCTATATCACTGCTACTTCTATTAGTTATGCAAATTTAGAAGATAATGAAGTAATAGATTTAGAATCAATTAAAAATGAAACAATACCTACAGCAGCACAAGTAACAGATGAACCAGATTTAAATGCTAAAATAGGGCTTATTTTTGACAGAAGTTCTAAAACGATTTTATACGAAAAAAATGGTTTAAAACAAGTACCAATGGCTTCTACTACCAAAATTATGACAGCAATTGTAGTTTTAGAAAATGCTAATCTACAAGATGTGGTGACCATTGAAAAAAAGGCAGCAGGAACAGGAGGTTCTAGATTAGGATTACATATTAATGATAAAATCACAGTACATGATTTATTATATGGTTTATTACTAAGGTCAGGTAATGATGCAGCAGTTGCTTTGGCTATTCATGTACGGTGGAAGTGTAGAAGGTTTTGCAAAATTAATGAATGAAAAGGCAGCAGAAATGGGGTTAGTAAATAGCCATTTTGTAACACCACATGGATTAGATGAAAAGGAACATTATACAACTGCTTATGAACTTGCCTGCATGGCAGACTACGCACTAGAAATTCCAAAATTTAAAGAAATTGTAGGAAGTAAGACTTATAACATTACTATTAATGGAAGGTCTAGCATTATTTCTAATACGAATGAATTATTAGGGAACTTATCAGGCGTATATGGAATTAAAACTGGGTTTACCAATGGGGCCGGCAGATGTTTAGTAACTGCTTGTAAAAGAGGAGATTTAGATATCATTACAGTAGTTTTAGGAGCCGATACCAAAAAAATTAGAACACAAGATAGCATAAAGTTAATAGAATATGCATTTAATAATTACGAGGTAGTAGATTTAGAAAAAATAGTAAAAGAACAATTTGAAAAGTGGAAACAATTAAATGAAAAACGCATATATATCAATAAAGGAAAAACAAATACCATTGAATTAGAAATGGAAGAATTGGAATTTTCAAAAATGGCAATTAAGAAAACACAAAAAGACCATGTTCAAATAGAAATGAATTGTATTTATTCTTTAGAAGCACCAGTAGAAAAAAATAAAATTATAGGAAATGTAAAAGTGGGATTAGATGGAGAAAACATACAAGTATTAAACATTTTGGTAAAGGAAACGATAGAAAAAAAGGAGATAAAAGATTATTTACTAGATTTTTTGAGCTTAGTACCTTGACTTTTGCAAGAAAATTTGCTATGATTATAATGCTTTAGAAACATAAAGCATTTGCGGAAATAGCTCAGTTGATAGAGCGCTGCCTTGCCAAGGCAGAGGTCGCGGGTTTGAGCCCCGTTTTCCGCTCCATATTTTTTTATAGAAAAAGCAATTCATGACTATAAATCATAAAATGTAAATATTCGGCGCTATAGCCAAGTGGTAAGGCACGAGTCTGCAAAACTCTGATCCCCGGTTCAAATCCGGGTGGCGCCTCCAATATATACCTATTATTACGTGTTACAACGTTTTAATAGGTTTTATTTTTTCCCTAAAAATGGGGATTTTTTTAATTTTCGTTTTATAACGTGTTACAATAAATTAAATCTTTTGTATTAAAATTGTATTAAAATGATAAAAGTAATTGTATTAAAATTGTATTAAAAAATAATTAAAATAAAAAATAGTAAAATCAGCTTGTATGAACTGTTTTACTATCTTTATTTTAAAAAATTTTTTTTATAATAATTGTGTAATTTATCAAGTTCGTCATCTTTAAATCTCTTTAAAATGTGAGCATAAGTATCTAAAACTTGTTCAATGTTATCTCCTATAATATCTGCAATAGTTTCTATATTCATACCTGCCTCTAAACATCTTGTAACAAATGAATGTCTTGCTTGATGAATATGACAACCTTTTGAATTATCATCTTGTATATGTAGTTCTCTGCATATTCTTTTGAAAGTGTCTGATATTTGATGATGTGTTAAAAAACTTCCGTCTGCATTACAAAATAAAAAGTGTTGTTTATTATTAATATTCATCTTTGTATGCTCAATTTGTTCTTTTAATATATTTTCGATAACATTATCATTTGCAACATTAAATGATATATCTATATATTTGGGTAATCCTTTTTTAATTCTTTTCTTTGAATTCTTTGTACCATTCTTCAAAATAGGTTTGTTATTTTCTGTAGATATTGTTTTTGAAATTCTAAAATATTTTTTTTCAAAATTTATATCGCTAGTATAGTGTTCCTTATCATATCCTATCTGTAGAGCTAACAATTCTCCTATTCTCTGACCTGTTGCAAAAGCAAGTTTTACTACATTTCTAAAAGTTATTGAATCCATACTTGACCTTATATCTGTTAAATTATCGTGTGTGTTTATATAATCAATTAAAAGATTTTGTTCGTCTAGTTCAAATGGACGTGCATTTTTTACAGGTAGTGAGCTAATAACTTGAATTAAGTTCTCACAAGGATTTTTTAATACTAGATGATTTACTATTGCATATTTATATCCTGACTTTATTTCATCTGTTTGTTTATCTATTTCACTTTGAGAATAAGAATCTTTTAAATTATTTAAGTATTCTTGAATTTCATCTGTAGATATTTTTTGTATTCTTTTATCTGCTAAACCGTATTTTCTCATTTTATTTCTAATTGCTCTATTTCTATCATCTGTACTCGTTGATATTGCATTAGCCTCCAAGTTCTTTGTATTTTTCTTTTCAAGAACTTCATATAAAGTAATATTATTTGTTTCTATAAAACCTCCATTCTGTGATTTTATAATACTATCTTGAGCCTCTTCTTTTTTGTCATATCTACCTAAATATTTTCTTTTTTTACCACCTTTGGTAGATGATAAAGCTGTGTGAGGAGCATATACATAAAATCTATCACAATCTTTACCATTACATTCTAAACATTTTTTGCATTTCTTCGTTCCTTCTCTATTATTGCAAATACTTCTATCTTCACATTGGCTACATATTTTGCACATTTTAGATAAACGATTTTCTTTTCTATCTATCTTTTGAAAGTTTGAACTTATAGTTCCTGTTCCATTTCTATTTTTTGTTTTAATATCTTTTCTTGGGCGACCTGCCATAAATAAAACCTCCTTATTATATTTAAAATTCCTCAAATACTTTAAGAAAGTTTTATTACAATATCATTAATTCCTTGCTTTTTGGAACGTTTTTTGATACAATAATAATAGGCGAAAGCCTACTAAATACTTTCAAAAAGTATTTTAAAGGTGGAAAGGGAATGTAAAATTTGTTTGGCGACAGTTTACATTCTCTTATTTATATAAACAATAAAACTGCTATTCACTAATTATTAATATCTTTATAATTCATAAGATGTTGTTTTAAATTTGCAAATTTTATATCTTGAATTTCTTTATCTTCATTTTTTATTTCGTCTGTTATTTTATCAAAGATAGTTAAGCAATTTACATACATATTAAAAATAGTAATATCATTTGAAAGTTCCTTACCTTTTATGTTTATTTTTTCAATAACTTCAAATAATTCTATTTTTCTATTGTTTTCATCTATTTGTTTTATAACATATTGATTTCGTTCATTAATATCTTTTATTTTTAAAATCTTATCAAAATCTGCTGTAGTTTCTTCAAATCGAACATTTGATTTTAAATTATCTACTTCATCATAAATTTTTATATTATCATATAGATTGGTTGAAATAATATTTTTCAATACTTCATTATCTATTTTTAGTTTATCAATTTCATCTATCTCTTTATCATACCATTTTTTAGATACACCAAAAATTTTTTCTAATACCTCTAGTCTGTCGTTTGACATCTTACTTCTATTACTTTCCCAATCCGTAACTCCTTGTCTACTAATACACATTTCATTTGCAAGCCAACTTACAGTCATATGAAATATGTCTTTTCTTATATATGTTAGACCTCTCATAGAATACCACCACCTTTTCTTTACAATGTAAATTATAACACATTTTATTTTGATTGTCAATATTTATTAAAAGATATTCAACATTAAAAAGAAAAAGTAATCTATTTCAAGCATTTTTCACTGTCATTTCATATATTGGTTTAAATAATCTTTTAAAAACTTTAATAATTTTACTTGACAATGACAAGTAAGAATGTTATAATGGTTTACAGTGTAAAGGAGGTGCGCTATATGGAAGAAACACAAGAATTAACACAAATATTAACAGTTGAAGACGTACAAAAAAATCTACATATTGGAAGAAACAAAGTATATGAGGTTTTTGCAAGAGCTGATTTCCCTGCTTTAAGACTAGGCAGAAAGTTTGGTGTTGATAAAATTGCTTTTGAAGAATGGAAAAAAGCTAGAAGAGATTAAAGGAGGAATAAAAATGTATCTTATTAAAAAGAAGAAATATTACTTACTAATTTAAGTAACGTATAAAATATCTTGTTGTTACATAAGAAGGGAGGAATTTTATATGAATAAAAAAGAAAAGAATAATATAGTAAAAATTTTGGGGTTGGTACTAGATAAAAATAATAATCTTTATATGGAAATAGAGAACGGTAAATATTACGAATATATTCCAACAAATATTAATATAAGGGATATATTTAAAGAAGCAATTGTACATATATTAGATGATTTTAAGGTTACATTTAAAGTAGAAGAATTAGAGTTTTTTTTAGATGTTCTTATTCAATCTACAGAATATGATTTACCAATTACAGAATTGTATAGAGGTTTAATAGACGTAGAAATAGACGACTATTTAAAAATGAAATTCGACACAAAATCAAGCAAAAAACATTTTAGGAAAATTGATAAAGGAATTTTACAAAATTTTTTAGAAACGGACTTCAAAAGAATCGCTGTTAAATATATTACTTTACACGAAAATATGTATTTCATTAAATATTATATAGTAATACTTGATAAAACAATAATATTAAGGAAAAATGGTCAAAGAGTTTGTCTAAAAAGAGTAAATAGAATATAGAATTAGGAGGAATAAAAATGTCAATTAAAGTAATACCAAGATATAATTATTCAGGATTAATGGATATGTACTTAAATCAAGATTCAATATTAAACAATATTGATGATACAAATAAAGATGATGATATTGGTGCATTTGAAAAAACTTGTAAAAGATTCACAAAAAGAATAGAAATAATGAACAACATAGTTACTACTTTAGAAAGAAAAAATTACACATTAAGCGATAAAGCTAAAATTGATGAAATTGTAAAAAAATCGAATGCAGGTTGTGAAAATTATGTTCCTTTATTTACTTTTTTACATAAAGAACAAAGAATTAGACTAGAAAAGAAATTACAACAGTTTAGAAATATAAACCATTTTGAATATATCTTTCCAATTATAGAAGAATATAATAATCAATTAGTAATAGTAGACTTTAAAAGTCATACATTATATGATTCATTAATATTTTGGGAAGTTAATAAAAAAGCAATGAACTAATATAAGCACATTGCTAAAATACAGAAAATCTAATTTGTATTTTATTTTATCTCACAAATAGATATTATCACAAGTTAGATTCTTCTGTCAAACTTATAAATAAGGAGGACTAGCAATGAACATACAACAATTAAAACAATACATCTTTAAAAATGGTTTGCAGATACAAATACTACAGGCTCTTGAACTTCCAAATATTTGTGAAGATGATAACAAAATTCAATGTAGTAACATTGACGGAGATAATCCTACAGCAATTTTAATTTACAAAAATAATGAAAATCTTTTAGTTATAGATTATACTAGAGATATTACAGATGAATATAATAACTCGGATATTATTGCACTTGTCGAGTTTGTAAAAAATTGTGATTATGTAGAGGCAGTAAAATGGATTAAAAAAGTATTACATATAGAAGATTATTATATAGTAGAAAAAGCAACAGAACAAGATAAAATTGACTATATTTTAAGTCATTCAAAATCTGTAGATGAAGACATAAAAAATGATTTACTTCCGGAAATTCCAGAAGAAACATTAAAAGCATATCTTCCTTGGGATAACACAATTTTCTACGAAGACCACATAGAATGGGAAACACAAGCAGAATTTGAATTAGGTTTAGATGTATTTTCGCATAGAATAACAATCCCTATTCGAGATGAAACAGGAAGATTGATTGGAGTAAAAGGTCGTAGAGCTTGGGACATTGTTGATGAAAATAATCCGAAATATAAATATTTAAAAGAATGTGAAAAAAGTAAAATATTATATGGATTATCTAAAACTCTTCCATATATTCAAGAAAAAGGCGAAGTAATTGTATGTGAAGCAGAAAAGGGTGTAATGCAATTATGGAGCTATGGATATAGAAATTGTGTAGCAGTAGGAGGACATAGTATAAGTGATTGGCAAGTTCGCAGATTAGAAGAGCTTGATGTAGATATTACTATTGCTTTTGATAAAGATGTAGATATAGATGTTATAGAAAAAGAACTTGATAAATTTGAAACAAACCACAATTTATACTACATCTATGATGAAAATAACTTATTAGATGAAAAGCAAAGTCCAATGGACGAGCCTAATAAATGGATTGACTTGTACGATTACAACAGCAAATTCAAGAAACTCTATGACAAGCCAAAAGATGATTGGGAGGTGTAACAATGCACTTCCCACATAATATAATTATTCAATATACATCTTTCAGAAGTAGCACTACTCCATCTACAGTAAATTATCATATTCTATATGATGAAAACAAGGAAGTATTTGAAAAAATAGACCTAAAAAATATGTTATCAATAGGGCAACCCTCTTCAAATTTACTTCTAAAATTAGATGTAGACATATATGATTTATCTATAGAAGTTATTATTTTAGGAATATTAAATAATTTATTTGCTCAATCTCTTCCTATAGAGAATATTAATATATTAACCAATAATTCTACAGTCATTGATAATTCATACATAACAAAGACACTTCCATTAAAAGATTTGATATGTAGCTTTTATCAATTTATTAAAATCAAAGGGCATTTTGCGAGAGATATGAAAAAAATTGCTACAAAATGGGAAATTGCACTAAACAAAAATCATCTAGCTTTTACAGATGAAGTATTGCAGGAAGATGATATTAAATCTTTACAAGAAAATAGGATTCATAACAATAATGATAAAATAGATTCATATAAGCATTTTTCTATAGAACAGACAATATATAATTCCTTGTATTCTTTGAAAACACAAAATTCGGACAAGTTTTATTTTATTTATTACAGAATAGGTCAAACAAACAGATTCTATAAATTTATAATGAGTAAAGGCAGTGATTACAAAAATTTTCAAGGAGTAACACAAAAATATGACAATATTAGAATTAATTTTGATGAAGCAGAAGAAAGATGTAATTTATTTTATGAACTAGAATGGAATACTTTAGAAAACCTTACAAAAGAACAACTTGAAGCAATTATATCAAACTTTGTCTTGATTAAAGGAGGACAAAGGAAAATCAAAGAATATATGGAAAATTCCAGACTACAGATTTTTAAAAAATATGACTGGAATACGCAATTAAGAATTGCCACTATTAGTACAAATAAAGCAGATTCATCTTGTGGGGTAAAATGTTCCGAATTTTGTCCTTTTTATGAAAATTGTAAGCCAATTAATGACAATATGATTGAAACAATGAAAAATCGTAAACCCATTGAGGCAAAGGAAAATACTATAAATTATGTGTCATTAGAAGAAGCAAGAAAAGAATTAAGAACTATGATAAGGGAGGCATTTTGGTTTTGAATTATCTGAAAAACGATAGAATATTATTAATAAAAGGTGGTACAGGACTTGGGAAATCTACTATATATACAAACTTATTAACTACGGAAAATGAGTGGATAGATGACAAGATTATTGCATTACCAACTAATAAAGCAAAAAGATACGTTTATGAGGAAATAATGAAAAAAAGAACTAAAGATATAAAAAATAAATTTATGATGACTCCAGACTTTGAAAATTTGTCATCAGATGTTTACAAAGATGTTAGCAAGTTACAAAATATAGGAGCATACGAACAATTAAAGACATATATAGAAGAATATGTCAATAAATATGCAGGAGATAAAAATAGAGCTAAAAACGTTCTGATTTTAAATAATTATTTAATACAAAATGAAGCAGTAAAGGATTTTACAAATGCAATAGTAACAACACACACACGAGCATTATATTTAACAGACAAAGTATATAATACTCATAACATAATATATGATGAAGATATTTTAAATGAGGCAATAAAAATAATTGAAGTTCCTATAAAAAATATTGAAAAAACATTACCAAATCTAAAAGAATCTAAAGAAATAATACAGAAAAAACTCGAAGTTGCACAACAAAGCAAATACAGAGAAATTATTCCTGTTGAGCCACACTATTGGTATCAAGATAAGATAGAGGCAGAAATTAAGGAAAGTAAAAAAATCTATTGTAATATTAATGATTTGTTACGTTGTAAAGCAGTTTCAAGAAGTAATAAATATTTTAATAGGACTTTATCTAATCCAAATGGAACAGATGAAGAAGACATATTGTGTATTCTGGTAGAAAACACATTACCTTTTAGAAATAGTCTTATATTATCAGCAACAGCAGATATTCAAATATATCAAGATTATTTTGTGCAAAAGCTTAACAGAAATTTTGAATATAAGGAAGCTCCAAAAGTAGAAAATATGGGAACTCTTATACAACATTGTTCCTACACATACAGTAAAGATTGTTTAAATAAAAATCCTAATATTTTAACAGATATTAGAGAAAAACATAAAAATGATTTAATAATATTACCTCACGATTTTATAGATAGAGATAGAAAAGAGGCAGGACTAGAAATAGAAACAGGAAAATTAGAAAGCCTTGACAGCCTAAATGGCAGAAATCTTGTAATTGTAGGACTTCCAAATAGAGGAGAAATACATCATAAAATGTTTGAATATGCAATATATGGAGTAATACATAACGAGATAAGTATGAGAAATGCTTGGGACGAAAATGACTTTGCAAAATTTCAATTTTTTAATTATCCTAAAGAATATGAAAACTTGCGAAAAATTAGAAATTGGGAGTGTCAAGAAACTTTAAATCAGTTGATTGGTAGAGCTAGATTAATACTTCCAGAAAATTATTTGACAGAAGTTCACGTTTATGCAAAATATCCAATAGAGGGAGCAATTTACGTTCCTTAAATTTTAGTTTGGCTTTTTTTTGGAAAATACTATATATTATATATGGGCTTTTGCCAAAAAAAAGCCAAACTTTATATAAACTTTAAAATTCTAAAGTTTTCAATGATTTATTGTTTTTTAAGCTCCGTATTTTAAAGAGGAATAAAAGAATTTAATTAACCTAAAAAAGAGTCTATTATATCTCATTATATATTTTTATCTCCTGATTTACTTCCCTGCTCTTCATATAATCTAAAAAAAATCCTTTTATATCAATGAAAAATCAAAAATAAAAAAATCTAAATTTGAAACACATTATTATTATAGGATTTTATAATTTATATATAACACAATAACACAAAAACCCCAACTAATATAAAATATAATGTTATTAAAATGTAGATATATCAATTAAAATTTAAAAATTATTGATTATAATTTGTAGATTTACAACCTTTTTTTGTGTGTTAAAACCCCACTTTTTATAATGCTATATGTTTTATTATATACTCCATTGTATCGTTTTAAGCGGTCGATGTAGAAGTGCTATAACCCTATATATATATAGTTTTTTAGTCAATTATGTTAATATGCCCCCTATCCATAAAAAAAGTTAAGGAAATTTACAAATGCTATTGACAATCTTATGATTATATGATAATATGATTATAGGAATTGCAAAGGAGGTGCAAAATGCGTATAGGATTTAAAACTACCATTGAAGAAAAATTAATAAAGAGCTTAAAAATGGAAGCATTAGAAAAAGGTGTTAATGTTAATGACATTTTAGAACAATTAATTGACAAATATTTAAAAGGAGAAATAAAACTTGATAATGGTAGTAAATAAAAAGCGGATATAGTGTTTATCTTGGCGGACACACACTATACCCTAACGTGATAATAACTTCTTACGAAAGCTATTATAATATTTATTATAATAAATTTATTCCGCTTTTGCAAGAGTTATTAAAAATAATTTTTGAAAGGCGGTTTTTATTATGAATAAATTTAATTTATATGTGGGACTTAACGACAAAACAACTAAAAGGCAGGAAATATCAACAATAGAGGCATACAAACTAATTACTAATATTATTGTAGCAAATGATGTAGAAGGATTTACAATACTTGAGGCAAATGGCTACTACGTCCACGAAGACAAAACAATTTCTATAGAAAAGAGCCTAAAAATTGAGATGATGTTCATTGATTTAGAAGTAGTACAAAACATAATCAAAGATATTAAAAGAGCATTAAATCAGGAAAGTATCATACTACAGACAGAAAAAATTAAAAGTGAATTAGTTTAAATGTATAAAGGCTTGTAGTACAAGCTACAAGCCTACAGAATAAAAAGGAAAGGATTGATATTTTATGGCAAAGATAACAAAACAACAAATAGAAAATATAAATAAAAAATGTATGAATGATTGGAGGTTAGACGTTCAATATTATCTGTATCATAGCCAAAAGACCTTAATAAAACAAATAAGATTAAATGATGAAAACTATTTAGAATTTACATTAAGATATAATTATAAAAATCAAATATCATTACATATCAGTAAATTTCATCATAGGCAAGGAGATTATTTTGCAAGTAGTGAGGGACTGGGAAAAAGCAAAATATTATATGAAACACAGGCTACAAGAAAAAATATAAACAACTTAATAGAATTTACGAATAGCTTGACAGATGATGAATGTATGCGAATAAATGCAGAAACACAAGTTACAAAAAGTTGTATATTTGTAGCAAGTGAGGAATTTTAAGGGATTGGGAGGCTTGACCTCCCTACTATACAATTATTATAAAATGAAGGAGAATTTAGAAATGATAAAAAATAAAAATCAATTAAAAATCAGATTAAAAGAAGATAAAGAAAGTTTATTATTTGAAACGATTAGAAATGATGTTAAACCTCAATTAGTAGGAACTAAAAGAAAAGCTAATAAAATACAGACAAATGCCTTTACACTTCTAACCACTAAAGAAAATGGCGAAGTTGTAGATAGTTGGGTATATTATGACCAAAACATAGAAATTAAAAATAATATAATTACATATTTTGATGTAAAAGGACAACCTTTTATACAAATAAGAATTATTGAGCTTGAAACAATAACAAAAAAGAAGTGGAAAGAACTACACAAGGATTATAAAGAAATTATTGACGGAATACCTTATATTTTAAAATTAGAAAATGGAGGGACTTGTTTAGTTCCTGTAAGATTGGAGGACTAAAAAAATTGTTATTTGTAATTTTAAAAATTATATTAGAATTATTGTTTGTTATTTATATATGCAGTAAGTAATGAATGTAACACAACAGCCATTTTGTTACATTGTATAAATACCTCAAACATATTGAAAAATAAAGTTTTGGAACTAAATTTTAAAAAATAAAAATTTTTGTAAGTAACATATTGAAAACAACCTGTACTTTCAATGTAACAAAATGAGCAAAAAAGGAGGATTTTGAAAAATGAAAATTGTTCAGCCAATTAGAGATAAAAACAAAATACAAGAAATGAAAATCGAATTAAGAAAAAAAGGTACTAGAGATTATTTATTATTTGTAACTGGAATAAATACAGGCTTAAGAATTTCGGACATAATAAAATTAAAAGTATCAGATGTAGTAAATGAAGATAGAACCGTAAAATCTCATATTTGTATTATAGAAAAGAAAACTAAAAAACGTAAAAGATTTAAAAGCAATGATACATTATCACGAGAATTTGCAGAATATACAAAAAATATGGATATGACAGATTATTTATTTAACAGTAGAAAAGGTAAAAATGAGCCAATCACAAGAGTACAAGCCTATAGGATATTGAATGAAGTAGCAACAAAAATCGGTTTAGAAGAAATCGGAACACATACATTAAGGAAGTCATTTCGGTTATCATTTTTACAGAAAAACAAAAGATGTAGCAATGCTACAGAAATTATTTAATCATTCAAGCCCTTCAATAACACTTGCTTATATAGGAATCGAACAAGATGAGATAGATGAGGCTTATGATGACTTTGAAATTTAAGGAGGATTTATACTATTATGGAAAAATTAAAAAAAGTAGGAAGACCAAAATTAAATATAGATAAAGTTACTTTATCAGCAGAAATACAAAAATATTTGAATGGAGAGCAGAAAGCAATTACTACGTATAGAAATTTAAAAATTGGGAAAACTAGCTTTTATCGAATATTACAAGAAATGGAGGTACATAGGTGAATACAGAAGAAATAAAAAAACTAAAAGAAAAAATGAAAGAATTTGAAAATCAAGATATTTTCATAAAATTAGAAAATGCTATACAGTATCATACAACAATTAATAATGCAAATATTATTGTAAGTGATGAGAAATTAATTGTTTCAGATGAACAGGAGCAAGATTTTATCATAGAATTACATTATTTAGAGAAATTAGAGGAAGACGGAAACACAATATACTTAAATATGTCAAATGAATTAAGAATTACACTAGATTATTAAAAAATAAAGAACTAATTTACAATATTAAAGTGAGTTAGTTCTTTATTTTAATAAATTTTTTATACAATCTTTTAATAATTCATCAGCAGAAACATTAAGAACTTTACAAAATACAGCGAGTTCATACTCTTTTATAATTCTATCCCCTCTTTCGATTTTTTGTAAAGAATTTTTATTCAGGTCAATACCATATAGCTGTAATTGTTCAGCTAATTCTTTTTGAGTCATTTTATTTTTTATTCTATAATCTTTTATTTTATTACCTATTGCATTTAATTTTCCATTATATTTGATAGTATTATTCATATTTTAATTATTCCCCATTTTTATACAATTTATGAATTGATTTTACTTTAAAAATATGATATTATAGCAACGTACACGTTGCTTTTAAAATAT
>CABUKD010000005.1 GCA_902492105.1 uncultured Clostridium sp. | reverse complement strand
GAATAAAATTTTCAAAAGACAATCAATTAAAGGATTTATATTCTACTATATTTAAATTACTACTAAGAGCAACAGACAAGTATGAAAAATTAAATTTAATTTATATTCTACTATATTTAAATTACTACGAAATACAAATAGAAACGCAGCACAATTGCCAACATTTATATTCTACTATATTTAAATTACTACTGAACCATCTGCCATCGTTACTTCACTAAGTACATCATTTATATTCTACTATATTTAAATTACTACAATTGTTACATTTTCAATATCTTTTTCTTTATAAATCATTTATATTCTACTATATTTAAATTACTACCAGCTACAACATATACTGCACCAGCAAGTGGAACAGAATTTATATTCTACTATATTTAAATTACTACTGACTGATAATCAAACGAATAACAATTTAGTGAAGTATTTATATTCTACTATATTTAAATTACTACATTTCATTTTTAATAGTATTATAAGTTTTTTCTTCATTTATATTCTACTATATTTAAATTACTACACAACGCGAAAATATGTAGAAATAGCAGAAATAACATTTATATTCTACTATATTTAAATTACTACCTTTTAGCTGAATAATTAACATCACTAGTATTTTGATTTATATTCTACTATATTTAAATTACTACTTCTTATACTTTTGACCAAGACGGACTTAGAGTTTTATTTATATTCTACTATATTTAAATTACTACTGCATGCATTATTTATATTATCCATATAATTTGAATTTATATTCTACTATATTTAAATTACTACTAATCCTAACATGTGTGACAATCCTTTAATATCTTTATTTATATTCTACTATATTTAAATTACTACAATAAATGGGAAATTTTCTAAAACATACCATTTAAAATTTATATTCTACTATATTTAAATTACTACCAACAACTAAGCAAGTAGCATATTGTACTTGTTCATTTATATTCTACTATATTTAAATTACTACACAACAGTTACAGACCAAGCAATTGAAAATGCTTAATTTATATTCTACTATATTTAAATTACTACTGGATAGGCATAGGAATTGGATTTTTAATGAAATAGAAATTTATATTCTACTATATTTAAATTACTACAGAAACATTTTTGACTATGTTAGTTTGTGTCAACTCATTTATATTCTACTATATTTAAATTACTACAACAGACTATGCAAACATGGATATAAGGTAGCTATTGAATTTATATTCTACTATATTTAAATTACTACTGTATGATATTTAATAATACAGACATACTAATAATATTTATATTCTACTATATTTAAATTACTACTAAATGAAATTCTTGAATTAGTAAGAAGAAATGAATTTATATTCTACTATATTTAAATTACTACTATTAGTTCCTCCTTTCTTCATATATTACTTTTGTATTTATATTCTACTATATTTAAATTACTACTTAACTAGTGGAGAAGCAACAATAAATTACCCTTCATTTATATTCTACTATATTTAAATTACTACAAATTTGAATATATACTATTATACTATAAAATAAAGAATTTATATTCTACTATATTTAAATTACTACCTTTCCTTTCACATACTAGAACAGTTTCATCTGCATAATTTATATTCTACTATATTTAAATTACTACATTTTCTCCTTTATTTCCAACGACCGATTAATTTACATTTATATTCTACTATATTTAAATTACTACAAGAGAAGCGGTGGTAGAACTGCTTCTTTTTTTGTATTTATATTCTACTATATTTAAATTACTACTAGTAGTTGCTTTTATAATTAGTTTTGGTGCTGCATTATTTATATTCTACTATATTTAAATTACTACCTTCTATATCAATTATGTATTCTTTCTTTTCATCGCTATTTATATTCTACTATATTTAAATTACTACAAAGTGTGGAAAACACAGAAAATTCAGAAGAAAGTGATTTATATTCTACTATATTTAAATTACTACAGGTTCATGTGTACATGGCTAAAATTCAGTGTTTGCTAACACATTTCTGTCGGCCTGTTCATTTTTTATCAAATTTTTAAATAAAAATTTAGCATGTTTATTAAATATGCTTATATTTAAGTATTTTCTTTATCTGTCGATATAACGTATTTTTTTGCTTATTGGAGGTCGACAGATAATTTTACAAGAATCTACTATCAATATCATAATCTCTATCATCTTCTAAAAGTAATCCCATATTATTGTCATATTTTAAGTTAAGTACTCTTACACCCTCTATTTCTATACTATTTACAACATATTCTCTTACTTTCCACATCTGACCACTGCTTATATTTGTTGTTAGCCTATTGATTTCTCTTTTAAGTTTTCTTTTCTTTTCTCTATCTGTTTCATTTTTGTATTGATCAAATAATTTTCTATTTTTATCATAAATTGATTGTGGAATTACAGTATAGCTTTCTATTTTTCTTAATAACTGTTGAGCTTCTTTTTTGTCGACATCATAGTCTATGATATTGTCTAAAACTTGCATACCTGCTTTAAATTTTTCTAGGAATTCACTATTTTTTAGCTTTTCCGCTGAATAGAGTTCATCTACTAGTTTCATCTTTTGCTCTTCTTTTAGTACTTTTTCATCATAATCTTCTAAAAGTTCTTTACTTATTTCATATATTTTTTTATCATAAACACTTCCTATTCCACTATTACTTTCTGTAAAGATATAAATATTAGGTTCTTCCATGTCTAATTTTCTTTTTCTGTAACATCTTCCTAGTCTTTGAAATAAGCTGTCTAATGTTGACATTTCTGTATATAAGTAGTCAAAATCTATATCTAGTGATGCTTCTACCAGTTGTGTTGTAATCCAAACTCCACTTTTTTCTTTATTATCAGAAAACTCTTTTATTTCTTTTTCTAATTTAGCTCTGTCTTTTGCAATAAACCTCGCATGTAACAAGTGTACATTTTTATTATCATATTTTAACATCTTCTTGTATATTTCAATGGCTTTGTTTACAGTATTAGCTATTACCAATACTTTTTTATTTTTTCCTTTTTCACTGATTATTTCGCAGCTATTTAGTATATCTTCTCGTTCTATTTTTATTTTATGTCTTTCCAGTTCACTTGGAACTTCTTTATATGCAAAATTTATTTTCATTTCTTTTAGTTTATCTTTATAGATTCTTGGTAAAGTTGCTGTCATGATCATAAATTTTCCACCAATATTGTTTATCATTTGCAAACCTTTTAAAATAATAGCTGTTATTTCTGGGTCATATGCCTGTATTTCGTCTATGATTACTTTTGAATATGCTAGAGTAGCATATATCCTTTCATATCCTTTATATTTGAATACAAATGGAAATATTTGGTCTATAGTACATGTTGTAATTCTATATGATAAATTTTTAGATTGCTCCCACTCTTCATTAGATATTCCAAATTCTGTGCCCTCTTCTTGTAAATAGTCCAATGCTGTAGAGTGTAGTAAACCTACACTTTTGTATTGAATCATGTCTTTTATTCTATCAAATATTGCATTAATACTTATTCTTAATGGCAATGTAAAAAATGCTTTATCTCCTTGTGTCCACAATAAAGCCGCTTCCGTTTTTCCTAATCCTGTTGACCCAACTGCAACTACATTGTTTTCTCGATTATCTTTTGCAAATTCTTGTAATTTATTTTCTTTAAAATGATTTTGTTTAAAAAATTCTTCTATATAATCTGATACTTTTTCATTACTTATATCTTCTACTTGAATATGTGCAGAAGCACTATAATCCAAGCGATGTAAAAAGCCTTTTAATAAAACATAATCTATGTATAATTTATGTAATGAGTTAATCCTTTTATTATCACCTACCAAACTTAAGTATAAGGCTTCTGGACTTGCATTTAGGGTTATTCCTAATTCACTTGATGCGCTTTCTATTTTTGGCATAAGGTCTTTTTTTATAATTTTGTTAATCAACTCTCTATCTTCATTTATTTGTTTTCTTTCATGATGATAGTATATTGCCTGAATTAATAGCTTTTCTTCCTGTTCTGTTAGGTTTAATTCATCAATTGGAATAAGAGCAGGAGAAAGTTGTTCATGTTTTATATCATTATAGTTAAAATCTGTTGGTATTTCCTTTTGTTTTATTTTGTTTAAAATTAAATTTTGAAAAGGTGTAAATATTTTACCTGTATCATGATATTTACAAGCTAATTCTAACAATCTCCAAAACTCTTCATTTCCTAAACTTGTTATTTTAGCCACCTGTTTTTGGCTAATTTCTTTTAAAGTTTTTATTTGATTTACAAGCCCATCTGTGTGTTCCTTTAAGGCCTCTTGTGGCTCTGATTTTGCATAGTACATTTTTCTCCCCCCTTAATCTAAAGAAACTTCTTTAATATTTTCATTTTTCTTATATCATTTACAATTTTATTATATAGTTATTTGTAAAATATAATATAATCTCCATCCTCATCTTTTAAAACATTTTTTAATAGTATGTTGCTGTCTTCTTCTATATATTTTACTTTTACTTTTTCATATCTTCTTAGTTCGTCTGGAGTTATATGATATACTGTATTAAGGTTATAATTAATACCTGGCATGTCCTCTCCTAGATTGTCTAGGGGTACATATGCATTTCTGTTAGCTTGGTCCCTTTTTACTTGTTCTACATTTTTTACATACTTTATTCCATCTATTCTAACCATATCTTCATGTCTTCCTAATGAAAATGTTTCTTCTCCATTTACCATGTTTTGATAGATTTTATCAATTACCTCATCTTCTGCTTGTACATGGATTACTAGGTTGACATTTAAAAGTTGGTGTACATTTCTTGGCATTGCTGTTACTTTATCTTTTCCTTTATACATTCTTAAATTTTGATAATTGCTAAAAATACTTTCATATTCCCCTTGAACAGATATATTCATATCAAAATATTCACCAGGTTTTGCTTGTAATATTTTATGAAACATTCCAATTACAGTGGAATATGGTGGTAATGGATAAGTTTCTGCTACTTTTAAAGCCAATGGTTTCTTATAACATGCTGTTTCTTGAAAAAGATTTAATTTTAATATTTTCAAAATCAATCACCATTCCTTTCTAAATAGTAGCATTATTTATTCTGCATAATATTCTTTTACTTCTCTTTCGATTTTGTCAAAGAATTCTTGTATACTAAGCATTTTATCTCCGAATAGTTCTTTTAATTCTTCCTCATTTTTGAATTCATTTGGAACGATTCCTGCAAAAGTATTTTCTTTTACACTATTTTCTCCTATCTTAAGTTCCATTGCAGATTCTAAAATTTTAGTATCTATTTTAAAATCTTCACCTTTTGCTTCTAGTTTTATTCTTCCTAAAAAGAACGGCGTATTAATATTGTAAATTCCTCCTACTATAAACAATGGGCTTAAATTTTCTTCTCTTCCTCTAATATCTCTATTTAGTATTTTTATAATTTCTAGTAATTGTAATACTCTATTTGTTTTTTCTTCTTGGCTAAGTTCTATATTTCCGTCTTTTCCAACTCTTGGTAAGTCTACTGTTACTGTATATGTATAATAACTTAAATGTTGCTCTACATTTGCTAAGTTAGGAAATTCATCTATTCTATCTGCTAATCCTTTATTCGTTAAAAAGTCCATATCACTCTTATATTCTTCTAGTGAAAGAGCATGGCTTAGTCTTACAGCTGCACTTCTTGTTTCGGAACCTCCATCTTCATTTTCTGCAGATTTTTTAGATGTTTTCATATAACCAAATAGATCCATTTCTTGAGAATCTTTAATATTTAATTCATCTTTAAATTGTATTGTACCTTTCTCTTTGTCTACAACTTCTAAATTCCAGTTGTATAACTTATTTCCAATTCTTGCAATATCATATCTTAATGCTTGTCTTGAGGCAAATGTGTACACATTTCCATTACCTCTAGCTAATTTTTTTAACTCTGATATATTTCCAATTCCTTCTCCGTAATTTAAGCTTTGTGCTTTAAAAATAATTGTTAAAGTTAATCCTTTACTATTCATTATTATTTCCTCCTTATTTTCTATATTTGAGATATACTGTTTACAAGTAAAATATATTTTTTATATTTTAGAATTTTGTATTTTTTTATACTTAATTTTTATAAATTTATATTAGTTATTCATCAATCGATTCATTAGTATTTGTCGTCTTATTTTCAAATTTGTTTGATGCTAGTCCTGACAAAAAGCTATGTCCGATTGTAGCAAAGTCAAATTGCTCTTCTTTCATTACATCCAAAAATATTGGAGATACATCTTTACCAAGAGCCATGTGTAATCTAATTACATTATCCATAAATTCTTTTTTATTTCCTGTTTTTACACAGTTTAACATCTTGTAAACATATCCATCCAATTTATTTTCTGTACCTTTTTTCTTTAGTTCTTCATGAATTTCTGTACCAATTGAATATAGAGCAATTAATTTTTTGTTTTTCTTTTCCATTTCACTCATATTTCTTTCTCCTTTCTGGATTGATTTTATTTCCATCCTTGTTTTTGAAGCTAAAAATGTTTCATATCCACCATATTTATTTTTTATAACATCTCTAATTTTGTCATTTATGATATATTTTGTATCCTTATTTTTCATAATTTTGTCTACCATTTGCGTTTTGAATCTGTAGTCCTTTATTTTCATTAAACTTTTATCTGCATATTCTTTAAAAAATATTGCTACAGGTCTTGTTATACGAAAATATTCAATCCTACTATATGCTAAATATTCGGCATCAATCTCAACTACAAATATATTTTCTAACTGCCATTTGCTTATATCTTTTTCCTGCTCTACAATGTCTATTAGAAGGTCTGCATAAGGGCTATCCATATATCTATCTCTTTTGGATTTACTTGCAAAATTGTTATTGGTCTTTAATAAATTTTCAATACTTGTATCGTAATTTACAAAACTTAATATATCCTTTTCCTCATATTTTTGATTATCTCTAGTAATTTTTGTAATGGTTGTTAACCCCATTGGAATACAAAACATAATTAACTTACATATATCGCAAATTTGGTAACTTATTTTTTGATTCCAAAAGAAATTTTTCATATTGTCGCTACTTACAGCTATTGGCAAAAAGTTACTTTCCGAATAGTTACTTGTAATGCAATGTTTATCTGTACATAAGTAGCATATTTTAAATACATCTTTTTCTATATACTCCTTTATTTCATTTATTTGCTTACCTTTTTCTATGTATTTTTTCTTAATATCTGTATAAATTTTAAGCATTTCTTTAGTGATTAATTCCTGATTTAAATTTTCTATATGTTCTTTCAAATTTTCTAAAGTATATTTGTCGTCTATAAAATCTTTTAAATATCCTGTTTCTATAATATTACTTATATAATCTCGGTACATTAAATTCACTTGTTCTTCATAAGATGCACTGTTTTTTACTACATTAAGGAAAGATGGTTGCCCAAAGTATTTATTACTTAAAATACTTTTAAATAAATTTGTAGTTACCTTTTTATTAATATGGTCTTTATATAGGCACTGTTCTATTTTGTTAAATATACTTTCTAATTCTTCTATTTGTTCTTTTTCTTTAATTGCGTCTATTTTGTTATATTCCTCTGATATTTCATTTTCAGTTTTCTGGTCAAATTTTTTAATTTTATCCATTTGCTTTTTAATGCTATCTTTAATGTATTTTTTTTCTTTCTTTAATCTTTCTTTTGTTTCGTTTAATTCTTTTTTATCTTTACTTTGTATTTCTAGATATTGCTTCATTCTATTAAAAGACTCATCCATTCTTTTTTCCATAGTTTTGGCTATATCATATATTTCAAATAAGTATTGGAAATAGTATTGATGAAATTCTTTTAATGAATTGGTATCAAATTCTATGTAGTTATCTTGAATTACTATTGCATCTTTTTTATATTTTTCCATAATTCTTAAAAACCCAATTAGACCAGCATTATAGAACCAATCATTTAACTCTAGTTTTGTTTTCATGTTTTCCTCCTTTCTTTATATAATAGTAAACATACCAAATCCACTACTTCTTTTACTTCCAATTCCTGCTTTGTACAAATAATCTAGTAGTTCTGGATTTCCCTTTAATTTAAAAGTGCCCAAAGATGTTTCTATTTGTTTTTCATAAAATTTAATAACTGCTTTTTTACCATTTACCTCTTCAATTGAAAAAGTTTCTACTAATTTTTCTGGGATGTCTGTATTTTTTATTTCTTCTCTAATATTAATTCTTAACATTTCTTGAAATTTTTCATGTTGGAATGAATAATAATAGTCTTTTTTCGTTTCACTATTATGCTCCCTTACTACTAAAGGGGACATGAATTTTACTAAAATTTCATCTGCTTTTATCTGCTTTTCTGGAATAATAGAAATCTTTTGTAAAGTCATAGAATTTTGAATTAGCGGAAATGACTTATGAAGTTGATGATTAAAGCTGTTATAGATATTAATTGCAATATTATAGTCTTGAATTGAAAAATTTAATTCCATTTTTTTATCTTCTAGTAGAATAAAGTCTTTTTCAAACTTTGGATTTTTAAAGAATACAGCAAAAGTGTATGGCTTTATAATAGGATCTTTTTCATGATATAAATTATTGAATGCTTCTTCGTTATAGCCTTGTAAAGATATTTTGATAAAGCTCATAATACTTTTACGGTATTGAATAGGAAATTTTTCATTCGCTAGTGTAAATAAAAATTTGAATCTCATTTTTTCACCTTCTTTTTTATGAATTTAATTATTTTATCCTTCCTTTGTATAAATTAGTTGTAAAATGTTACTTTTTGTATGGACTATTTTAGTATATATTTATCATATTATTTATAAGCTGTCAATTGAATTATTTTCTGATGTACTATTTTCGTTCTTACATGATTATGCTATAATTAAATTGCTAAATATTGAATAGGAACATTAAAATAGATGAGATATCGCAAGATAACTATTCATTTATAGTAATAGAGTAAAGAATTTCGAAAGATTTTGTGTCATTTGTAGCCGTATACTGACAAAGTAAAAGAAAGGAATGGTAAGTAATGATGAATCAATTTATGAAAATTGCAAAAGAAGCTGCTGAAAATGGAGTGAACTTAGACGAAGGAGGTCCATTTGGTGCCGTTATAACAGACAAGGAAGGTAATGTAATTTCTGTAGGAAACAATCAAGTATTAAAAAATAATGACCCTACTGCTCATGCAGAAGTTATGGCTATACGTAAAGCATGTGAAAAGCTTAATACATATGATTTATCTAATTATATTTTGTATACCTCTTGCGAACCTTGCCCAATGTGCTTGTCTGCCGCTATATGGGCAAATATTAAGGACATTTACTATGCATGTACTCGTGAAGATGCTGCAGATATTGGATTTAGAGATGACTTTATTTATGAATATTTGGAAGGTAAAAATAAAAATGCCATAATTTTGCATCAAATTGATAGGGATAAATGTATAGATGTTTTTGAGAGATATAAAGAGGAAAATAAGACAATTTATTAGAAGGTAATTTAAATATAGTAGAATGTAAAAGTGTTATTGGTTGCTATTTTTATTATTATTCCGGCATATCGTAATAATTTAAATATATTAGAATGTAAATAACAGATTTTTAGATTGTGCTATTGCTACTAACATAAAGTATTAATATAAATTATATTAGAATGTAAATATTAGTTGCTCACATAAAGATAAAACAAATTCTGATTTTAAGTATTAATATAAACTAGTTAAACAGTTACCATATTTTTTAATAGTAAAATATTAGGATATGAATTGTGGAATATACAAAAATTCCATGACAATCAGTAAAATCTTAATATAAATATATTAGTAAAAGAAGATAAAGTTAAATTTTATCTTCTTTCTTAGTTTATAACACAAATTTTAATTATTCTCAATATATTTCATATTCTTCAATTTATCATTTAGTTTTTGATATACATTTTCTATCATCCATTTTTCGTTAGAAGCTTTTTCTACATCTTCCAGATTTATCCATTTTACGCCACTATTTTCGTCTTCTTTCATTTTCAAAATTTCTTTTTCATCCACTTCCAAAAGATAAGTTAAATTTAAATGTTGATGTGACGAAATATATTTTCCTCTTTTAACATGTCCATTAACACAAATAATTTCTAAGGAAAATATGTTATCGTTAAGAACTTTTACATTTTTTACTCCAGTTTCTTCTTTTAGCTCTCTAATAGCTACTTCTAATAAATTACTTTCTCCATCTGCATGTCCACCAGTCCAGGCCCATGATTGATATATATTATGATATACCATTAGTACTTTCGTCCTTTCCTGATTTAACGTCCATGCTGATGCTGTAAAATGTCCAAATTCATTATTTCTTGTAAGTACATCTTCAAAGGTATCTATGTATTTTAACATTGTTTGTTTATCTTTTGCTTCTTGTTCATTATATGGCTGATATTTTTCAATTTTTTCTTTTAATTCCATAAATTTTTCTCCCTATTCTTAATTTTTTCTTTTATTTTATATCTGTTTAGTTTTTTAAAATGTATTTTGTATCTTTGGCTTTTGTATTATTGCTAAAGATATTATAGCATATATCATTTAAATATACTACCTTCGGGTTATGAGGGTATTATCAGCAATTTTTGAATTTTATTGAAATTGATAGTTTTTGCTTATATTTCAATGGTTTTATTGATTTATAAGTTATGTATTTTTAAGTGATTTTAAGTCAATTTTGGGTACTTTTGTCCCCATTGTGTCCCCAAGATTTTTAAATTTTTTATATCACATTGACTAAAAGTTCACTCATTATATCGTTTTGATATATATATTAATTTTATAAAATTGGAGGATTGTTATGAATAATTTTAGAGAAGTAAATAATGATATTTTAAGAGAATGGTTAAGTTATAGGGAGGAAACTGAATTAGGATATTTAACTAACGAAGATAAAAAACATAATATAAATTTTGACGAAATAATTGAAAATATTTTAAAAAATGTTCCAAAACAAAATAAAAAATATGTTAAGAAACAATTGGATAAGCTTGATAAAAATTTTATGGACTATATATGCTATTGGAATGAAAAGTATTATAGAAATGGATTTGTTGATGGCTCACAATTAGTTATGGGATGTTTTGATGAGTAGTAAAAGGCGGGATTAATTCTCGCCTTCATTTATTCATTTTTTATCCTTCGAATCCATATTGCATTTTAAAATTAATATTATAGTATTTTGCAAATAAATCTATTGAGAATAAAAATATTTCAGAAGAAATACTAAACATTTTTGAAAAGTCAAATTTATCTTGAAAATCAAAATTTGCATGAGCAATACTATTTCTTTTTTTCCTTGCAAAATCAATTTTATCTAATTCTTCTTTTGAAATAACTCCATTCATATATAACATATTCGATTTTATAGCAATAGTATAATTCATATCATCTTTTAGTTTTTTATATAAATCTCTTTCAATCAAAGCATTGTCCCACATATTGCTTAATACATTTTCAATAACGAAAAAAGATAATAATATTGAAATGTCAAAATTACTCTTTTTAGTTTCTAAAATACTTCTATAAAGCATATATACTATATTTTCTATTTTTTTATCAATAATTAAATTTAAATTTTTTTCAAATAGTTGAAAAAACTCATTTATAGTCTTTACATCATATACAAAACTTGTATTATTATTTCTTTCAAAAACATTTATATCGTCCCTTTGTTTCAAATCGTCTAATTTTACTGTTCCATTACAACCTATAAATTCAATCTCATTATATTCATTACTAGCAGTACAATGAATAATATTTTTTACAGTTATTTCTTTATCATGTATAAAAAATGTAGTACTTCCCTTTTTCATATTAAGATATTCGCTTGATGTAGAAAACATTATTGCTAAAATAATATTAGCTAATTTTATTAGTCTATTTTTTGATTTTTCCCAATCTTCGCTTTCATATTTCTTGTCCGAAATAAATATTAAACTATCGCTAAATATTTTGATAATAATATCATTATTATCATATGAATATACTATATTTTTTATATTTTCAAAGCACTCTTCTATATTATAATCTAATAACATAGAATGCACTTTTGTAGTTTCTTCTTCATATACTATAAATTTTCTATCCAAATAAAATGCTATACCTTTTTTATTACTCATTTACTATCCACTCACCATTTTTCTTTCCATTTTTTCTTTCTATTATACCCTTTTCTTGCATTTCTGCCATATAATTTTTTACAGTTCTTACAGACTTATTAATCTGTCTTGATATTTCTTCTTGGGTAGTTGCTGGATTTATTTTTAATATATTTATTATTGCCTGTTCTTCTAAAGTGCAATTATTGCCCTTTAAATTATTTTCATTTGCACTTTGAATATTATCTATATGTGTATACCTATTTTTTAATTCATAATTAGCATTTGTTAGCAAGTTATAAAAGAATTTTTCTAAAAATGAAGTATCCTCGAATACATTTTTTTCAAAATTTTTATAATTAGCTCTTACTAATGAATTTCTAAAATACCATGAATTTTCTGCAAATACTTCATCATTAATATTAAATCCAAAAGTTCTTAAATATTTTATCAAAAATACTGCCGTTGTTCTTGTGTTTCCTTCACAAAAAGGGTGTACTTGCCATATATTTGATGTAAATCTACATAAATGTTTAATAGATTCTTCTAAACTTAAACCTTTATATGAGAAATTTTTTTCTTGTTCAAAATCATATTCTAGTGTTTCTTTTATAGTATCAAATGATGCATATATTACTGTATCTCCATTTAATACCCATTCTTTTTTTGTAAAATTATAATTCCTATATATTCCTGCCCCATCAAATATATTTTTAAATAATCTTTTATGAATATTTAATAATTCAGTTGGTGAAAAATTAAATGCTTTTTCGCTCAATATTTCTGTTATTCTTACTGCAACTTTATCTGCTTCTTCACTCTCTTTTTCAAAGTTTTTTCTACTTCCTTGAACTTCATAATATTCATCTATTCTTGTTTTTGCTTCTTCAATATCTATTGTTCCTTCAATATGCTCTTTAGCAGTTTTAATTAAGTATTTTGAAGGCTTTAATCCATCTACATCTTGCAAACCTATAGCTGTTTCCCATGTTTTAGTCTTTTCTACTCGATTTGGCTCACCTTGTTTAATATATTCTGATAATTCTAAATTCCAGTCTTTTTTATTATCCATTAGAAATCCCTCCCACACATATATTATATCAAATTATATATATAATATCAACTTTAAAGTGCAATTTTTGCACTTTAAAGTTGCAGAATTGCACTTTAAGCTGTAATTAGTTTGATTTCTTGACAACTATTAAGATTTTAAAAGAGTTTTTTCAAATTTTTGAAAAAACTTTGGATTTTTATATATTCTTTTCATAATTATTAAATTTTTATATAATACCTTCTATATTGTTTAATAGTTCTTCTTTATTAAATTCTTCTAGGCAAGATGTATATATATGTGTAGAATTTATTTGTTGTATCTCTTCCTCTAATTCGTTAAAATCAAAAGCAAAAGGTTCTGGATATCTTGGTTCTGGATTAAATACTGCATTTTTGTTTTTTAGTTGATACCATTTACCGTACATATTTTTTTCATCATCTAATAAAATTAAATTATAAGATAATAAATCTTCAAAATAAACCGATCCCCATGCCAATATTTCTTTATTATTTAGTTTAGGTCTATATTCTTTTTTATACCATTGACCAAAAAATGGATCTTGATATTCTTGTTCAAATTTATCTTCTATTATTATATTAATTATGATATTTAATCTTTTCCCTGAAACTGTATTTGCTTGAATTTGATTTATCCTATTTATTCCTACTTTATATGTCGAAAGAGCAATTTTTCCAGATGCATATGTCTTATTAAAATCATCTATCAATTCCTTTATTGGTATATAGATATTTTCATAAATACTATAACTTATCATTTTTTTCTTTTCATCTATTGCTTCTTGCTTTTTTGTTTCTTCTATTTCCATTTTTCTATTTCTTTCATCTATATCCATTCTTTTTCTAATAATCCTATTTAATAATTCTGCATTATTGTTAGTTTTTTCCACTTCTATTAAATTTTTAATTTCTTCCCAATTATTAAATCTTTTACTAGGTTCCTTTTCTAGCATTTTACATATTATGGATTCTAAGTTTAACTCTAAGCCTGTATTATATCTTCTAGGACTAATAGGTGTTTCATACAGATGTGCTTCCCTGTAATCTTTATCTTTTACATTATATGGATATTGTAGTAATGTTGCAACCTGATAAAAAACAATTCCCATTGAATATATATCCATCTTTATGGTATTACTCTCTGATTTCCATCCTTCTGGTGCAATATATTCTGGTGTGCCCCATCCTTTAAATGTAATTGTTCTAGTTGTGTCTACAACACTTTTTGAAATTCCAAAATCACTAATTTTCAATGTATTATCCTTAATTAATATATTTTCTAATTTTATATCCCTATGAATAACTTTTTTATTGATATCTGACATACCTTTTATTAATTGAGAAAATATATTTTTTATTTCTTCGTTAGTGATATGTTTTTCACTTTTTAAAATTCCTGTTAAATAATCTCTTAAAGTTCCATTAGGGCAATACTCCATTATTATATATGGTGGTAATTCTGGGAAAATTTCCCCATCATTAAAAAACTTATATTCAACTACATAATTTGATTTTACACCCATAGCTTTAGCAATTTCGTTTCTAAATGTTTTTAACTCTGTTTCATCTTCAAAATCAGAGGAGAATGTTTTTAGAGCATAATATTGTCCATCTTTTTTACTTTTTATTTTGAATACGGCTGAACAACCTCCTCCACCAATTCTCTCTCCAACTACATACTCATTTTTTTGTTCATCATATATTATACTATTTTTTGATATAATCATTTTTTCCTTCCTATCTTTTATTAATTATTATATAAATCTAACATTCTTTTGATTTGTTTTATTTCTATTTTTTCATTCTATAAAATTACCAGTTAATATCTCTTTCTTTTACATTTGCAAAATTTGATTATACATACAGAACATTAATTCTAGATAACAAAATACCCACATAGCTATAATTTTATATACGATAAAATTATTTTTCCAAATAGAGTAATGTGGAACCTATCTATATTCAATGAATTTATATTTCCTGTTGTATTTATGTAATCCATTTCTATTATTCCTAAATTTTGTAATTTAATAAATGATCTTCCTATGTATGCCCATTTGTTAGATGGCTTATCATTTTCATCTACAGTATTAAAAAGTAATATCAATCCCATTTCTGCTGATTGAAGTTCATAATACTTCTCAAATTCTTTCCAAAATATTGTATATCTATTGTTTATAACAACATTTCTATCAACAAAATTAACCCTTTTAAATGTTTGATTTTTATTATTAATTATTTCATTGTTATCTTTTATTTTCTTATCTTCTTTTTCTTGATTTTTATTATAAAATTCTTTTTTTCCATTTTCACTATATTCTTTTATCATTTTTAAAAGTTCTAAGTCATTCCTGTTTAATTGATTTACAATTTCACATATCTCTTCCTTTTCTTTATATTCTTTTTTCATTATAAAATCCAAAAGTACTTCAATATATATATCTACCATTTCTGGAATACATGTTAATATTATATTTCGTAAATGATTTAATACTATATATTCATTATGTTGAGACAAATTTAACATTTCCTCTTTAAAATCATTAATATTTATTTTCTTTTCTTCTAACTTCTCGTTAATTTTTTTTATTCTTTCAGTTATATATTCTTGACTAGCTAGTCCTAATGTTCTATTAACAGCATAAACAAATATTGGAATAATACTAAATTCTGGATTTGCCGTACTAAGTATTCCTGCTGCTATATTTACCATCTCAAGGGAGTTATTTATTCTTTTTCTTGTGTTTTCTTTTAATACAATCGGCTTATTCATTTTTTTTACCTTTTTAATAATCTTATATATTATTACAAAAACAGCAATAGTTCCAATTATTATGAGCACAGTAGTTCTATATGTAAAAATAAATTTAGTTAACCATATTATAGCACTAAACAAATAAAAAATAATCATAAACATAATTATTCTTATTAGCCAATGAATTAAAGATCCAGATCTCCTACCTATAATTATTCCTGAATCATATAAATTCCCTACCAAGTTCCATGCTATTTTAAAAGCTAATACTCCTATTATAGCTATTGCAATATAATTATATATAATATTATCGAATAATATATATTGTCCTGTAACCATTTCAAAAATAGGTTTTAAGATGTTTTTCATTTTTTTCCTTTCTAAAAAAAAACAAAATAATTTAGTAATTTTTTATTACATTATTATTTTGCTTTTCCTTTGTATATATTTTTTATTCAAAATACAATGCTTTTATATTTTGAATTGCCTCTTTAATATAATTTGCACTCTTTCTGTATTGTTCAAATACAATGTCAAACCCGTGTTCATCATCGCATACAAAATTCCAATATTCTCTTCCTATAAGTAGTTCTCTTTCGTCAAAATATTGCCTTACTTGACTTTGTTTCCATTCGTTTCCTTCACCAAATTTATTGTAAGCTGTTGCAAACAATACTTTTATTTTTTCATCGCTATCTTCTAATTTATTTTTTAATAAGAAATATTCTCTTAATAATTCTACTTTTTCAGCTTTTGATTTCTTATTATCTAAGTCACCACCTGCTTTTAATTCAATTATATAATGTTCTTTTTTCTCTGGGCTATAAAAATAATTGTCAGTTTCATGACTAGTCATATAACTAGTAATATCTCTAGGTTTTACCCAAGAAAAATTTTCATAATCTTCCTTTTTTGGTGTTTGATGCTCATTATATACTGTCATTAAATAATCAATATGTTGCGTTTGTTGTGGCAACAAATACGATTCTATTCTTCCTCTTACTTCATAAGATAATTTAGCTATTGAATTTCCCACATTTTCCAATACATTCCCAAAACTTGAATCAAATGATCTCACAAATGCAGAATAAAACATAAACTCTTCTCCTAGTTCAGCAATAAAAACATTATTCTTTTTAGAATTGATTACTCCATTAGGATCACTTACTTCTTTTATATGCCTAATTTCAAAGCCATCTGCAAAACTTTTTATACTACTATCTATAATTTCATTTATTGCTTTTCTTTTTAATTCTTCCATAATTCCCCCTAATAATTTGTTATTAATAAATGTTCAGCATCTTTATCATTTCTATTTTGAAAACTTACAAGATATTTTTTATCAAATGTTCTTATCTTAAATTCTTTAGTATTATATAAATTATAAATAAAGTCTGTATTTTTTATAATTAACATTATATTAGCTTTAGTATTTTTCAAATATTCGCAAAGTCTTATTTGATCTTTTTTTGCAAATTCATTTTTAGCATATGTTGAAAATTCAGTATCATATGGTGGATCTAAAAATATAAAATCTCCTTTTTTTGGTTTTACTTCATCAAGAAACTTTTCAAAATCATCACAGTATATATTAGTACTTTCCATGTATTCTTTTATTTTTTTAGAACCTATATAATCTATCTTCTTTATAAATTCTTTTCTATTATAACTTATTCCTCCATAAGGTACATTAAATTTACCATTTTTATTGTATCTAAACATTGATGCATAGCAAAATTCTCTTATAAAGTAAAAAATTGCTGTATAAAAAGACACATTAATATTTAAATTTTCTGCTTCATTGTATAAGTGTCTAAAATGCATATAAAACGCACTTTTGAATGCACATTCAATATTGTCTAGAGTATCTTTTTCATTCATTTTCTGCTTTTGATTCTCTATTTTATACATCCTATTCATTTTTGATATAAGATTTTTACCAATCTCATTTATGAAGTTATCTATCTCTATATTAAATTCAGATGATAAAATCCCATTAAATTCTTCAGCATGTTTTATAACAAAAGCATATATTTTATCATTAAATTTTATTTTTATATTTTTTGTTTCACTATTATTAGTAAGTTCTTTGCAATATTGTCTATATATTTTTAATAATTCTTCTGAATTATTCTCAACAACACCTTCTAATAATCTCCAGTTTTTATATATTGCTTTTAATTTATCAAAAAACTCTTTATCATGATTTTTTATACATCTATATAAGTTAATTAATTCTTCTGATTTGTCATTTATAATTGATTCTTTAATATTTAAATTAAAATAAACCGCACCACCGCCAACAAACGGTTCTATATATCTATTTATATTACTAGGTAAATTTTCTTTTATATAAGGTAATTCCTTTTCTTTACCTCCAGCCCATTTTATTATTGGATTCATAATATAACTCTCCTTTTCTATTTATATTTTATATCATATTTTTTAAAATTTTTCCATTTTTTTGACAATATTTTTATTTTTTATATATTATCAAACATTTGTTTTCTTTGCAATACTTTTTATTATATTTGTTAAATATTTTCTGGCACATTTCTGTGCCAGGCTTATCTTTCATATCTTCTATCTTTTTTCTTGCTTTTCTTTTGTTCCTTTTGCTGTTTTTGTCTTTTTTCAAAAGCTTTTATTTGTTCTAATTTTTCCAAACTTTGTTTTTCTATATTGTCACATAACTTAATCTTTCTTCTAACTTTTGTAATTTTTTCTCCTAGTGTTATAATATCCTTTAGTATTTCCTCTTTATTTTGATTTTCAGACAGTTTATCTCTTGTGTAATATAATTTCTTTCGTTCATTTATTAATGCTTGTAATTCCCATTTAAAATCGTTTTTACAAGTATTTAATTCACTAAGAGTTGTTATATTATATTTGCATAGCAATCTTGTTTGTTCAGAATATTCGTCCATTTTCTTTACAGCCTCTCTCATCTCAGGAGTCAATTTGTGTTGCATGTTTTTCTTTGGAAATACTTTTAATAAGTAACAATAGTACAAATATAATGCCTTTAATCCTTTTGCTTTAGGTTTTGTTTTTAAAGTCCCTTTATATTTTAATTTCGTATTCCATGTTTGAGGTTTTGGATATACTTCTTTTTCTGGATTTGTATATAAAATTCTATACTCTATTCTCTCTAAAGAATATTCTTCTCCAAATGCTCTTTCAACTCTAATACTTCTTTTATATGGTTCTCTCCTTATACTAATTTTTCCCGCTCTTATATTCACAAAATATCCCATATTGTTTAAAATATTTATAAATTGCTTATAACTCCATGCTTGTTTTATTGCATAGTCAATATCTTCTTTTGCAAAGGTATAATAACTTGATTTTTGTATTGCACTTTCATAATATTTATCAAAATTCACCTTGTAATTTTTATACTGACCTTTTTTCAAAACTCTAAGTCCATATTCATCGCATAAATCATCTGATGTTCTTCTAAGTAGTGCAGTATTTTCATAATTACTGTAATATTTCTTTCCATCTACAAAAGATACAGAATTTAATACAAAATGATTATGAATATGTTTTGTATTTAAATGAGTAGATACTACAACTTCAAATCTATCTCCCCACATTTCTTCAGCAAGTTTTACTCCAATTTCATGTGCTACTTCTGGAGTAACTTCTCCTTCTTCAAAAGATTGATATCCATGAAAAGCCATTATCTTATTTCTTTTACTATATTTATATTTGTTAAATTTCTTTTTAGTTTTTATCATTTGTTTTAAAGCTGTCTTTGGCTCACAATTTATTCCTGATACAAAGAATTGTTTTTCTGTTTTATCTGCATTAGTTGCATAGTTTAATGCTTGCATAATTATATAATCACTTTCTTCTAATTTCTTATTTTTAGTTTTCTTTTCATCTGTTGCATAATCAATTACATGATCTAATCTTTTGTCTACTTTCCATAAACTTGTAGTCGCCATTCTTATTCCTCCTCTCTTAAAAAGGGGATTGGGGAATTTTCCCCATATTTGAATTTCGACTGATGAAATTCATTGCTTGCTAAGACATAATTTATAAAACTTCAAATATTGAAAATGCCTAAATTTCATACAGAAACTTAAGCATTTTTATTCATTATTACTCTTCATATACATATTTTTTTATTACAATTTCATCTGCAATGTTGCTAATATTATTCATAAGACCTACCCATTTCATTTGATCTTTTTCCTTCAATTCTTCTGTAATATTTTCTTTTATTTTTAATTCTTTCATTAACATTTCGTATTCCTTTTTTGCATTTTTTTGTACCTCTAACAGATGACTTTGTAACTTGTTTTCTATCAATAAATATGTGTATTCACCACGTCTATGCTCCTTTAAAAATTGCAATCTTAATCCACTATATTTTTCTAATTTAAATTCTTTTATTTGTTCTGGAGCTTTTATATTTGGTACATAATAATCTCCTTCTTTTCTATAAGTTATATCCATAACTTGCACTCTCCTTTTTTATTTTATTGGAGTTATTAAAGGTACTTTTTTGGTACCTTTAATGCTCCTTATTTTTTATTTTTTATTTTTTATTTTTTTGTACTAAAAACTTTACTTTTTAGCCATTTTATATTAAAATTAATTTAGAATATTTGTTGAGTTAGTATTTTGTTTGGCGACTTATACTAACTCTTTTCTTTTATCTTTTCCAGTAATATTTATTCCTTTACACATTTCATATAATCTTGAAATTATTGAATCTGCTATCTCATAATTTTTATTACAAGCTAACCTTTCTCTCAATTTTTCTCTGTTATAATTTGTTGTTATTATTACTGGTAAGTTATTTTCATATCTATTATTTATAATTGTAAATAACTTTTCTAAAGTCCACTCACTTGGTCTTTCTTTTCCTAAATCATCTATTATCAGTAAACCAATTTTTGAATACTTATTTATAATTTTACTTTCATATTCGCCATCAATACTGTATGAATCTTTTACTTCAGTTAATAGATTAATTAATGTTCCGAAAATTACTGGTTGTCCATTTTTTATTAGTTCATTTGCTATACTTGCTGCTAAATGTGTTTTTCCTGTTCCTATATTCCCTGTAATAAATAAACTATTTGATTTCTTACCTGCTAATAAATCAGCTACATATTTTTTGGCTTTAAAATATGCTGTTTTGTTTTCATTACCTACTTTATAATTTTCAAAATTATAATTTCTTAATCTAGAACTCATACCACTAAGTGTATATAATCTTTCTATATTCTTTTTTCTTTCAATTTCTAATTTAGTTAATAATTTTATTCTTTCAAGCTCATCTTGTTCTTTCCAATATTCTTTTGCTTGTTTACAATTGCATCTTTCTGGTATTCTTTTTATACAAATTTCTTTACCTCCTACTACCCAAGTGTTAACTTCTTGTCTTAGTCCTTTTCCACAGAACTCACATTTTAATTCTTTTATTATTTTTGTTTTAACCATACTTTTATTCCTCCTTGTTTTTTTATTTCTTTTTTCATGAATTACTTTTGCTTTTTTAGTCTTTAAATCCACTTTCATTCTCAAATTGTGTCCCTTCTTCTATTCTATTTTTTATCTTTTCTTCTCTAATCTTTTCTTCTGTGTTACCTAACATTTGTGTAACGTTATTTTTCTTTTGTCTTTCTCTATATTCTCGTTGTCTTCTTCTGTTATCTTCTTGGATTTTTTCAAGTTTATCAGTACTTTGATATACATCCCAATTTTTTATATAGATTGTATCTTCTTTTACAATTATCATGCCAAGATTGCATAACTGTTGTATAATCGTTGTAAGTTTATTCACTGTCTTGTTCATAACTCTTGCTAGATCATCTATTGTCATTGGAATATTTTCTCCAAGTAATATAGCTCCATGTTGATTACTTTTTGCAGCTAATGTTAGCAATTGAAACCATACTCTACAATAGGTGTCCCCATCCCTATTTTTTAATAGCTTTTTTATTTTTTCATTATCAAATATATCTGTATAAATTTTAAGCCATTGTACTTGGATCATATATGAGCCCTCCTTTCATTTATCGTACTGACGCTTGTTCCTTTTCACTTAAGTACTCTTCCAATGCTTTTACTCTAAATAAGAATTTTCCACCAACTTTAGAGCATGGTATTTGTTTTCTTTTTACTAGTTGATTAATTAACCAGTATGAAATTCCTAAATATTCTGCTGCCTCCCTCATTGTTAGAGTAGTTCTTTGAATTTCTGGTATCCCCATATTTTCACCTCCCTTTTCGGTTTTATTTTTACTCTACTTGACTTATACCTTTCCTTTAAGGTATAATGTTAATAGAGTTAGTAACTTACATTTTTACCATTGTTATTATGTAAGTATGCTTAATTAATAACATAGTATAATATTTCTTTATAAAAGTCAATAGATTTTTATAAAATTTTGAGGTGTTTTTATGATTAAAGAAAAAAATCCCAACTTTAGTACAAGATGGGTTAAATATGATAATTATGAAATTGTAAAATATGATAATGAATTTTATATACAACCAACTACTGATTCAGATTATGAAATATATAATCCTTTTGATTATTCTAAGGATTTATTAGTTGATTTTTTATTAATTGGTAGAGAAGCTAGACTTTCATATTCTAGATCAGATATATACTGTGAATTGTTAAGTGCTGAAAAAACTTTTCAAGATATGGTATTAGATTTTGTTAAAAAATACGGTTTAGTTGGAGATATAACTTATGCTCCTATGAATAATACTTTTGTTACTGAAGGAAAAGTATATTTACAAAAGCCATACAATGTTCAATCTATATCTTTAGAAGAATATATAAGTCCATTTTTTAAATCAGTAAATACTATTGATTTTAATAAACCTTTAACACAAGAAGATTTATTAAATTTATATGGAAACAATAATCCTTATTTAGAACTAGGTATAGATAATATTTATGGATTAGCTTTTTCAAAGAAATATTCTGAAAAAATCGCTTTTATAATTACATATGCAAGATTACTTTATGATGTATTTAGTGATACTGAAAAATATCTTGCTGAGGACGATTTAGATAAAAAAATAATTTATGCTAATTTAGTTAGTGATTTTAGACCTTTTGGCATAGGTTTTGAGTTAGATTTAAAAGATAAAGCAATATTACATTGGAATTTTAATTCTCTAAAACAAGCTATAGAACTTATTTTAGCATTAAATGAAACTAATGATAGAAAAGAGGTTAAAATTTGCAAACATTGTGGCAAACCTTTTATTGCTAAAAACTTAAATGCTGAATATGATACTCCATCTTGTAGAAATGTTGCAAATGTTTATAAAAATAGAGCAAAAAATAAAGCAGATTAATTTTCTGCTTTATTTTTTAATAGTTCTAAGAATTTTTTTGTTAATTGTTTAGTATTATTATCATATAAATTGTCCCACATTGTATTTTCATTTGTTCTTAACTCTATTGCTGTTTTTATTCTCATATAATCTTCCATTTTTAATATATTCAGTATCTTATCTAGATATGGTCTGTAATTTGTTTGTTTGCAACAATATGTACCTACTGTTGTAAATAACGTCATTATAAAGATTAAAGTTTTTTCTGAAACTTGCATATTTTCTGCAATTCTATATAAATCTATAGTTCTATCAATAATATAGTTAGTTAGCTCATTATTATCTTTGTTTATACTTCTGATAATACACCAACCTAGAGTATTAGAAACTGTTCTTACAGCATTTTCTTTATTATTTTCTATACAGCTTATCCCAATGTTATAAATATTTTTATAGAGTAATTTCTTCTTTGCATTATCATTTGAAACAAAATTATATTCTTTTCCATCTTCTATAAATCCATATAAAAGGTATATTAAGTTTACTGCATCATTTTCATCAATTCTACTTCTATAAATAACAATATCTGATATTTTTTCTATAATATGCTTACCAAATTTATCTGATATTTTTCTGTCTTTGTCTATCTGTTCCACTATATCATCGATCGCACCTATAGTTATTTCTATAAATTCCTTATTTTTAATATTTACCGTTCTTGAAAGTATTGTAATACATATATCAAATAACTTTTCTTGTACCAACCTATCCTTAGTTTCAAGATTTAATATTGCTTTTTTCAATTCTTTTAACACATAGTAAAACATACTACTATTATTATTTATTGCTAATCTTATTAATAACTCTTTAAATTCTTCACAAATATCATTGATGTCATTAGTATTACATCTGTTATCAAAAATTATTTTTGTATAATTTGGCATAAAACTGAAATAATTATTATTAGAATCTTTCAAAACCAAATCGAGAATAATTTCTATTATTAATTTTCTATTATCTTTGCCTAATTCATTCCATTCATCTACAGTAGCATTTAAGTAATATAATATAAAACTATTCCATTTTTCATTATCCGTTAATCCATTTTTTTCATTAGTTATAATTTTTATAAAATCTTTTACCAAATTTAAATCTCTTTTTTCAATTATTTCATTTCCATATAACTGATAATATATAACAACATCTTGAATATCACTTTCTATATGTGTAATCCCATATGTAAAATTTTTTAAAATTTCTTTCATTATTTCATAATTTTTACTTTCGTGTTCTTTAATATCATTAATTAATAATATTGTTATTAATTTAGCAAAGTATTTAAAGTTTACATTGTCGTATAAATATTTAAGTGAAAGATTTAAATTATATATTTCTTTAATAAACCATTCAAAATATGTTTTTTCTTGGTCTAACAAATTAATTCCTATATTTTCATTCATATTATATAAATTTTCTAATATTTCCTTATCTTCATTTTCAGAAGCTATTAAATTTATCTTCCTTATATACTTCTTAAACCATTCAAAATTGTTTATTTTCAAACATAATTTAATATTCTTTTCTTGTTGCTCAAATAAATCACTTAAATAACTTTTGTTATTTATTTTTTTGGCACTTTCAATTTGATAACACCCTGAAATTATTATTTTATTAAAAATATATTCTGCTAATTTTTCTTTTTCTTTATCTTCAGATAAAAATAATTGATTACAATGTTTAATAAGTTGTTGAAATAATTCTCCATTTTTTTCTGTTATATTATTACATACATAGTATTCTTCTTTAGTTATGCACTCATCAAAAAACTTATATATATTAGAAAAAATATTATCAACAGTGTCTTTTTTTAATACATTTCTTTCTAAATCTTCCTCCATACTTTTAAAATATTTTTCTATATATGTATTTAATGTAAATGTTCTATTGATCATATAAGTATTATAAAAAATAATAAGAACATTAATAACAAATAATATCATAAAATATATCCTAGATATTAAATCCTCAAATATAGTTAATACAAAAATACCTATTAAAATATTTGCAATTGAAAATATGAGTATGACTTTCACTGTTTTTAGGAAATTCTTTTCTATTATCTCCATCGGATATGTATTTTTATATAATTGTATTAATATAAAATAACCTGAAATCCATATAGCGATTAGACTCAGTAAACTTCCAAATATTAGTCCTGTTATATTTTCTAATATTTTTCCATCAATACAATAATGATTTCCAAACCCAAATGTAATAATAGTAATTGCAAGAATTACTACAACGAATATAATTTCTTTCCAATATTTATTCAATTTCTTCTTCATAATTTCTTCCTTTCGCTTTTATTATAGCAGAAAATTCCTTATTTTTCCACATAATTCTTTAAACTTTATGAAATGTGGCTAATATTACATTTTATCTAGTATTTTATTGTCCTATATATTTTCTTTTATGAATTTTAGTGTAATCTTTGTAACACTTGAAAAATAAAGAAAAACTACTAGAATTAGCATTGTAATTGTAGTATAATCATGACAATTAAATATTAACAAACTTCCACCCATAAGTATGCTGAAAGGAGGTGAAAAAAGCAATGGCTGGAAGTATTGAAAAAAGAGGTGAAAATACTTATAGGTTAGTCGTTTCGGGTGGTAAAAATCTTGATGGTACTAGATGTAAAAAAACAAAAACTATACATGGTACAAGAAAAGATGCTGAAATAGCTTTAGCTGAGTTTATTACAGAAGTAAATCGAGGATTAGTTCCAGAAGGCAAGTCGATAACTTTTGAAGACTTCTTTTATATTTGGGATGAAAAATATGCTTCAAAAGAATTAGCACCAAAAACTTATTCAAGATATATTGGAATATTAAAATCTCGAATTCTTCCATATTTAGGTTCATTTCCTTTAGACAAGATTAAACCAACAGATTTAATGAACTTTTATGATATGTTAGAAAATGATACTCAGATAAAGAGAATAGCAAAAAATAATGGTCAAAGAACTTTAAAACCATTATCTCCAAAAACAATTCTAGAGCACCATAGACTAATAAGTGCCATGTTACAAAATGCAGTATACTGGCAGTTGTTACCTTCTAATCCTGCTAGAAGAGTTAAACCACCAAAAACTAAGAAACCTAAAATGGAATTTTTCAATGATGATGAATGCAAGTTTCTTATACAATCTTTAATGGAGCTTACTGGAAGTAAATTAAAGTATAAAGTAGCAATTCTTCTTGATATTTTCTCTGGTGTAAGACGTGGAGAACTTATTGGACTTGAATGGTCTGATGTAGATTTTAAAAATGAAACTATTAATATAAATAAATCTACTCAGTACTTGCCTGAAAACGGAATTTTTGACAAAGATACTAAAACAGAAAGCTCTAATAGAATTGTTCCAATACCAGATTATATCATAAAAACTCTTCTTGAATATAAAGAATGGTATGATGAACAAAAAGACATCTGTGGAGATAAATGGATTGAATCTAATAAACTATTTGTACAAGATAATGGAAAACCTATGCATCCAGATACAATTGGAAAATGGTTTAAACCTTATATTGAAGAATTAGGACTACCTATAATTAAATTTCACGGTATTAGACATACAAATGCTACTCTCATGATTGCTAATAATGTTGATATAGCAACAGTATCTGCAAGACTTGGACATGCAAGTATTAATACTACTATAAAATACTATGTACACCCATTAGAGAAAAATATGAGAAAAGCAGCGTATGTATTACAAGACCTATTAATAGGTAACAACTAATAATCTTTTTTCAATAAAATTACAAAAATTGCTTTTTTTAAGTCTTATTGTGAAATTTTAGGCTATTTATAGCTATTTAAAGTAGCTTGTGTCCCCAAGCTGTCCCCAAAATAGCCTAAAATACACTTTCACACAAAAAATAAAGAGTCCACAATCTTTTGCGACTCTAAGTTTAAATCTTGGTTGCGGGGGTAAGACTCGAACTTACGACCTTCGGGTTATGAGCCCGACGAGCTGCCAACTGCTCCACCCCGCGATATATAATTCTTTCTGCTACCTATTAAGTATACTGCTTTTTCTTTATATTGTCAATACATTTATTTAAAAAAGTGCCCCAGTCATTTAAAATCACGTTTTTTCTTTAAAAGCAAGTATATATTTTTATCAACCTTCTTTCTCTATTATATGTTTGCTTAATTCATAATATTACAAAAACATCGTATACAAATGTCTTTTTTAAATCTACTATTTTAAAAGTGCTCTATTTAAATGCTTTTTTTAAACAAATATTTTATTAAAATGTCCTGTTCAAGCTTCCTATTAAAATATCCTATTAAAATATTTTAAATTCTAATATCAAATAATTAATTTTATCTTTACTTTGCTACTACATAATCTTTTATATTAGCGAATTTAGCATCACCTATTCCTTTTACATTTTGCAAATCCTCTATTTTGCTAAATTTTCCATTTTGCTCCCTATACTCGATAATTCTGCTTGCTATGGATGGTCCTATTCCTGGCAATGTTTCTAATTCAGATTGACTGGCTTCATTAATGTTCACTTTTGTGCTCCCTCCTTTAGAGCTATTATCTGGTTGGCTGACTATATTATTTCCATTTTCTGTAGTAATATACGCTTTTTCTTCTTGTTCTTCATTTTTATTTGGTATATAAATTTTTTGCCCATCTTGTAATACATAAGCTAGATTAATAGCATTTAAATCCGCTTCTTTTGTTTCTCCTCCTGCTGCTTCCACGGCATCTGCAATTCTTGCTCCTTCTGGTAAAGTTAATATTCCTGTTTTTCTTACTTCTCCTGTAATGTGTACCATTATTACATTTTGTTGTTGTGTGGCATTGCTTTGGCTATTTTCATCTTTTCCATTGTCTATATTTTCATTCTTTTTTCCTGATATATCATTATTCTTTTTTTCAGTCGTTTCTCTTTCTCCTATTCCTTGATTTTCATTTTCTAAATTTACCATTTGGCTGATATCTATTGTTTCTTGTGTTTGTGTCATTGAAATGAATCCATAGATTGCAATTCCAATAACGATGATTCCTATAATGATTCCTCCTATTATTTTTTGTTTTAAATTGAATCGTTCTAACATTTTTCATTTTATGATATATTTTCAATTAATATATCATAGCCTCCTTTCTTATAAATTTCCAATATTTTCATATATTTTTTCATTGAATAACTGCTGTTTTTATCTTTTCTTCACCTCCTTTTTTTCGTTTTATTTTTCTCTTTTTGCACCTTCTTTCTTTTTTAGTTTTCTATTTTTTTATTTGCACTTCTAACCACTTTTCTAGTTTTCTATTCCTATTTTTTCTTTATTTGGACTTCTAATTACTTTTTCTATTTTTTTATTCCCGTTTTTTCTATTTGAACTTCTATTACTTTTTCTATATTTTCCATTTTCATATCATATCTTATCTTCTTTTCTATTTGGTATTGTTATTAATAATTACTTACTAGCGAAACTACATTTTTTATTTTTTCTAATCTTCACATCATTTTTTTATTTTGTTGGAATAAAATGTAAGAAGTTATTAACAAAATTTTCTACTATATCTTGAAATAATTTTTATTTTAAGATATAGTTATATTTATATTGAAGTTTGAAAGAATTGTTAGGAGATATGATATGAAAATTTCTAAGTGTTCTTTTCGATTACTTATTTTTATTTTGTTATTTCAGTTTTTATTATTCTGTTTTTCTTTTTTTGTAAACAAAAATGTGTCTTTTGCTTCTAGTATCGCCATTGCTAACACTAATGCTGATACTAAAACTAATACTAATGCAGAAGATACCAATCATATAAATAATTCTATTAATTCTACAGATAATGTTAAGGATCTTTCCATTTATTCTCCCAATTGTATTTTAATGGAAGCAAGTTCTGGTAGAATTTTATATGCAAAAGATGCGCAAGAAGTAGTTTTTCCTGCTAGTACAACCAAAATTATGACTGCTATTTTAGCATTAGAAAATTGTGAATTAACAGATATTGCTACAGTTAGCCATAATGCTATTTTTTCTGTTCCTGCTAGCTATTCCCATGCTAGTTTGAAAGAGGGAGAAGAGTTGACTATAGAACAGCTATTAAATGTTTTACTTATTCCTTCTGCAAATGATGCTGCAAATGTTCTTGCAGAACATATTTCTGGTAGTGTAGATGATTTTGCTGTTTTAATGAATGAAAAGGCAAAGGAAATTGGTTGTTTGAATACTCATTTTGTAAATCCTAATGGAGTACATAATGATGAACATACCACTACTGCTTATGATTTAGCTTTAATGGGAAGATATGCAATGCAAAATAGTACTTTTAGAAGTATTATAAAGAAAACTAGATATTCTCTTCCTGCTACCAATAAATATAATAAAACTGATCGTATTTTTAATACCACAAATGATTTGTTAAGAGAAAATAATAGTACCGCAAAGGATAATTATTATTATGAATATGCAACAGGAATTAAAACAGGCTATACTACAGATGCAGGTTCTTGTATTGTAGCTAGTGCCAAAAAGGATAATATGGAAGTAATTGCTGTGGTTCTTGGAGGGGGCACTACAAAAGATGGACTTAGTGAACGAAATTTAGATTGTATTACTTTATTTGATTATGCTTTTGAAAATTATTCTATGCAAACAGTACAGGAGAAAAATAACGTATTAGAGGAAATTACGGTAAGAGGTGCAACAAGCGATACTCGAAAGTTAAATGTTCTTGTTAAAGATGATATCTCTATTTTATTATCTTCAGAAGAAAATGCTCAAAATTTAGAACCTGAAATTACATATAGAGATAATTTGAAAGCTCCTATTTCTGCTAATGAAGCAATTGGAAAAATTACTTATCAAGTGGGAGATGAAACTTATTCTTCTGATTTACTAGCAGAAACTAGTGTAATAGCTTCTGGCTTTTTACCTACTTTACTTCGTATTTTATTAATTTTTGTTACTTTATATTTGCTTTATATATTATTAAAGCCAAAGAACAAAAATAAAAAGCATGGTTCTGGTTCTTATACTAAAGCAACAAAGAAATCTAAAAAAAGGAAGAAAAAAGGTGGACATTTTCGCTGTATGCAATTAAATAATTTTGAACTTTTATAAAAAAGTCTACGATATTCCTAATCGAGTAGAGAATAAATAATAATTTTATTTATCCCCCTCAATGGAAAGAGGATAATTCTTAATGAATTTCTCTTTTTCGTACCAATAAAAAAGAGCACTATTAATAAATATATATAGTGCCCTTTTTTCATTTTTTAAATTTATAAGTTTCTAAAATAAAACCTTCTAAGCTTAAAACTCTTTCTATTTTTTTATTTCTAGTTTCTCTAAATTTGTAGCATTATTTTGTTCCAATAATAACAGTAATGCTAACTTCGTCTGATTCTGCATTAGATACTGTACTTGCTTCTGTTAAAAGCTTTATTTCTTCTTTTGCAGCTTGTTCTACATTTCCCCTAACAATCATTGTAGTTGTTTCTGTTTGAGAAGTCTCATTTGTTTTTGTAACAGTATATCCTGCTTTTTCTAATCTATTTTGAATTCTTTTTAGTTTTGTACTACTATTGGTTCCGTTTAATAACTCAATTTCAATTTTTGTTTTATCAATACCAGAAGTATCTATTCCACTTGTATCTATGTTATCATCTTGTACTGGATTTAAGAATAATTCATCTATTATTTCTGCTGTTTTCTGTTCATCTGCTAAATATACAGCCCAACCATTAGCATAAGCTGGTTCTCCTGGTAATTGTTCTGTCCTTAAGTTGTCCACGTTAAATTCTACAATATAAGGTACATAGTCTTTAATGGTATCAAAGTCAAGGTTGGTTTCTATGTATTTATTTGCAATATCTATAAAATCATTAATTTTGAAGATGTTTTCAGGTTTTAAAGTTTGTTTTGCAAGTGCTGTTAAAAAGTTTCTTTGTGTTTTCATTCTTCCTAAGTCTTCCATACCATATTCATAAGGGTAGGTTGATCCATCATTGTTATGTCTAAATCTTACAAGTTGCTCTGCTTTATCTCCATCTAATAATTGTTCTCCTGCTTTTAAATTAATGTGCAAATTTTGTCTATTATCATCATATTTCATATCAATAGGAACATCAAAAGTCACTCCGCCAACAGCATCTACAAGAGCTTTAAATGCTTCTGTATCTACTTTTAAATAATACTGGATATTAAGTCCCGTTAATTCATTAATTTCTTTTAACATACTATCAATTCCTATAGAATACACTGCATTAATTTTTTGGCTTGGAGTCGCTGTAGCCTCATTATCTCCTATAAAAGTATCTCTTGGAATTGATAAAATAGATGCTTGCTGTAATTGAGGATCATATTCAGCTATCATAATAGTATCTGTTAATTCTTCACTTTGTCCTAAAAGTAAGCAATACATTTTAGGCAAATTTTTTAGCGTTTCTTGATTATGCCCAATGGCTGTTGCTAAAAATCCTTTTAGACCTCCACCATTTTTATATACATTATAACCAAATACTGCTCCTGCTATTAGAATAATAAAAATAATAACTAACGCTATTTTTTTACCTATTCCCTTTTTTTTCTTCTTTGTTTCTTTTGCTTGTTTCTTTTTTTCCAAAATTTTCACCTGTTCCTTATATATTTCGTTTTTTAGTATAACAAATTACTACCAAAATAGCAATATTTTTACAATAATTTTATTAATTTCAAAATTTTTATTTTAAGAAAGGTCCTAAAATCAAACTAAATTTATTTAAAATATTAGAATCGTCTTTTGAAATTTTTAAGTCCTTGCGTGGGTGACCATTGTGACAGCTGTTGGAGGCATTTTTATGCCGAGTTACAGCTGTCCAAAAGGGGAAAGGTTTTAAAAATTGAAAAAGACAATTCTAATATTATAAAGTTTATATTCTAATATTTTAGGACAATCTTCTTTCATGAAAATATGAATGTCTGTAATTTATAGCATTTACCTTTTCCATTGTAAAATTATATAATTCTCTATTAAAAAATTATTTTTAACAACAAATTATTATCATACATAATGCTTCCAATAAACGAATTTTCTATTGCTTGTATGATTCCTGTTTGGCTAATTAGTGGACTTACAAATGATAATATTGCTAAAATTACATAAATGATAATAAGAGATTCTAATAATCCGTAAATGATTCCACCTAACTTATCAAATTGTTTAATAACAGGTAACTTAGTAATTAATTGTGTTAAGCCTTTTATTAGCATTAGTACAATTCTACTAACTAAAAATAAAACAATTAATACCCCTACATTAATAATGGTAACAGCTACATTTCTAGCAGTAGAATCCACAATTGCATTTTTGGCTTCTGTACCTGCGTTTTCTACAGCTTCATTAATATAGTCCATCATTACTTCTGACATCCTTTGCTTTTTGCCATTTTCTTCATTAGCCACTTGTATTTTTTGTCCCTCTCCATTTTGTGTTTGTGCATTTTCTTCTTGCTTATTTTGTTCTACTTGATTATTCTCTTTCGGATTTTCTTCTATTAATGTTTGTCGAATTGCTTGTTCTAATGTTTCGTCCCAATTTGTATGGTCTATCACAAAATTAGACACTGGTTTAAAGAGAATAAAGGCAATAATTAAAGCTAATACAAAAGAAATAATTTTGAGTAAAGATCCGGTTAGTCCTTTTTTAAACCCTAATCCAAGGCAAATAGCAAATATAGCTATTATAATGATGTCAACAATAATACCCATTTTTCTTTCCCCCTAACCTTAACTAGTTATGATATGTAAATTTAATTATAAATTATTTTTATATTTATTTTATAAACTTACTAATTCAATTTTATCTCCATAAATAATTCCTGCTACGCCATCGCAAATTACTATATTTTCTACTACTTGTGAAGACATATATCTTCTTACTAGCCAACCATTCATGTCAATAAAATCTACTTGTGTCCCTAAATTAATTCCTATTATTTTTCCATTACATACAATACTTTTTGCCACTTCTTCTACTGTATAAACAGCTTCTTTTTGATTTTGGACATTTTTAATTTCAACAACAGTATCTGCATTAAATAATCCTGTAGATTTTTCTACTGCTCGAAATACATGATTTTCTAAATCAATATCTGCAAAATTTATTTTCTTTCCATCTTCATCTATTTTTAGAATTTCCGTATCTGTTTCATTTTCAATCATATGAATACTATTTTCATACATACAAATTAGCTTATTTCTATCTTGATATTTTATTTTTAAAATAAGACTATTTTGTGGAGCGGTATAAGTATATTGGGGCTCAGTGTCTATTTCTTTTGCGCTATCAACAGAAATAATTTTAATACTTGACTGAATTACCGTTCCTGAAGTATTTACTTCTGCATAAGCTAGTTCTTGATTATCTGGTGATATACAAGCATCTACCGCTATGGTTTGAGATAAATAAGATTTAAATAGCTCATTGCCTTTTGCATCATAAACAACAATAACTGACTTATGAGTAGTTCCTGTTACAATAGCACTTACATAACCATTTTTATTTACAGTTACCTTACTTAAATTACCATCTATATTTTTTTCCCATACAATATGATCTTCTGAAATTAAATATAATTTTTGATTATTTTTTTCTCCTATTACTAAGTATCTACCTTCTACATCATAAATAGGATTACTAATTTCTACTTTTACTTCTTTTTCTTGTTTGCCTGAGCTATTATACTCAAACAAAGTATTTTCTGCCAAAATACAAATAAAATTTCCATAAGGGATTACATGAATATTAGAATTATAATCAATATCAATAGTTGGTAAATTCTCTTCTGTAACATTTTTTCCTAAAACATATTTATCCATAAAATTACGAAAATCTTTATTAACTCCATAGATAATAGCAACAGTTGCAATAATAATAACAAAAATAGTAATTCCTATGATGATTCCCATCTTTTTTTTATTTATTTTTTTATTCACTTTTTCATCTACTTTTTTCTTTTCAGGCTCAAATTCTATGATTTTTCTCATTTGATTTTCCTCTCGTATATTTTCTTTTTTTGTTTTATCCTTTTATTTTTTTACATTATACTGTTTTTCAAAAGAATAGTCAAGAAATTCTATTTACGTTGAACTAGTTATTTTCTAAATACTCTCCTACTTTTTACAATTTGAAATATTTGTATTAAACCCAATATTCCAAAAATGGGATATAATAGATTAACTAAATTAGAAAAACCAATAAATGTGATGAAAATAGAACTAGTACAAAGTAGTAATACTAATTTTTGATATGATTTTTTTGTTTTGGTTACATTTTTTAAAAATCCATATCCAGCAGAAATAGCAGAAGTGAAAATAGCTACTATAATGACAATACCATAAATCCATGGATATACTACTCCAAATTCTTTTACAATTTGAATCATTGGTAATTCTAGTGTATTGCTGTATCCATCTCCTCTGATTAGCAAACCACATAAACAAATACCCAATATTGCTAGTATTGCAAAACAAAATAGCCTTACTTTTTTTATAGTTGACTGTTTTTCTATTTTTTCATTTAGTTCAATTAAAATTGGAATTAATAAAATACTATTATAACTTGCATAAATAACACTGCTAATAACCCATTCTAATGAATTACCAGATGGCAAGTTTAAGTTGGATGGTTGTGAAAAGTAACTATTTAGAAAAGGAATATTTTTTATCCCTAAGTAAAAAATAAATACAATTAAAAAAGGGATTAAAAAAGTGTTAATAGAAATAACTCCTTTCATGTCACTTCTAAAAGTAATATAACATAACAAAGCCATAACGATTGCTGATATCCAAATTGGAATTTGAAATTCTTGCTTAAAATATGCACAAAATCCTGCTACCATAATATAAAATGAAAGTAATAAGAAAATATGAATAATTATCTGAACCATTTGGTTTAGTTTCTTATGTGGACTAATATTATCCAGAAATTCTGAATAATTATGAATATTTCTTTTTTGTAGAATTTGAAAAACTTGATATATAATAAAACCTGTTAAGAAACAAGAAAGAATCATTCCTAATATTCCTATGTTACCATAGCGATTAAAAAACAAATTAATTTCTTGGCCCGAGGCAAATCCTGCACCTATCATGGTTCCAATAATAACAAAACTAATTTTAAAAACATTTTTCATAATATAAAAACTCCTTCATAACTAAAAGTATGAAGGAATTTTTAATATCAGAACTAAATTATTTTTTTCTTCTTCTTAATTGCCAAACTACAATTCCAATAACTACAATTAAAATCGGAATAGAGAAAATCAGTCCTAATACAATACGAGTTTGCATTTCTGTTACATTGTAAGTAGTAACAGTTTCGCTATCTTTACGAATAGTAATATTATCTTCTCTTTGTGTTAAATAAGAAACAGAGTTTAGTAAAACGTCTTCGTTATTATAATTAGTAATAGCATAAATGTAATATTGTGAATCTATTTGAATATTAGTTGCAAATACTGTATTGGCAAAAACAATTAGTTTCGAAGTTTTGTCTTCATCCATCTGCTTAGTAAGCATTGCTGCTACAGTAGCTCCTTTTGCATCCTCATCACTATCTATTTTATTTTCACTAGTAGATTCTAAATCTGTTCTATAAAAAGCTTTGTCACTTACTGTTGCTAAAGTTTCTAATGTTACATTTTTTTCTTCTAGTTTTTTTGTAGAAGCAATATCTAATTTTCCAGAGTTTACTAGGCATACATTAAGTCCCATATCAATATTTTTTACTAATTCAGAACTGCTATTAATTGGTGCAATAATAAAGTTTGGTGCACCTGCCATCATTTGATTTGCATCTCCTTCTAAAAGGTAACCTTCTGAAACACTAACACCATATTCATCCAATACTGCTTGAAAATTTGGCATATCTATTTTATTTAGATTTGGATCTAACAACAACAAGATTTCTCCACCTTGTTTAATATAATCTAAAATAGCATCTTTTTCTTTGGCGGTAATGTCCTCTTGTAATGCGGTGATTACTAATACTTTACAATCTTCTGGTACAGAACCAGTTTTAAGTAAGTCTATGTATTCTACTTCATTTGCCTCACCTTCTAAAGACATTTCTAAGTATTGAAAATATGCTTCTGTATATAAATTGTGCCCCGTTAAAAAGTAAATTTTAGGCTTTTCTTCTATAGTAACATCTAAAATAGCATTGGTAATAGCCTCTTCTGTAGTATCTATTTCTTGACCAGAAGTATAATCATAAGTATAAAAATCTGAATTAAATAAAATCTTTTCTCTATCTTCTGTTTGAATAACAACAAAAGCGCTTGTATCTGTTACCCCATAATTTGTTTTCCAATCTGTTTTTGCATTCAAATTTTCTAATTTTTCTACTTTAATATGATCATTCAAATTGGCATATTTATATGCAAAGTCTTCTACATATTGATACATATTATAAACAGAAATAGTAACATCTTTGTCTAAATTTTGTAATTTATCTTCTGTTGCTTGTGAAATGGAATAGATTTTTTCTTTTGTAAAGTCAAAGTCAGTAAAGTTAGCTTGCTTTACCACAAAATTAATGACTAGATAGGCAGCAACAATAATGGCAAATAGTAAAATGGTTAGTGCAATACTTCTGAGCCACTTCTTTTTAATAATTTGTATAAATTTATTTTCCATGATTTTTCTTCCTTTCCTATTTTATTGATTTTCTTCTTTGCATAATAATAATTGTAAATAAAATAAACATAATTGCAAAGGCTAATAAATTAGTTACTTCCGCCACCGAGATAAGTCCTGCTGGGAATTTTTGATAACTACTCATTAAATCAATGATAGAAAATGCATCACTAATATTTGGTAAAAACCATGGTACTACTAATAATACCAATGTTACAATTGCTGCAATTACTTGATTTTCTGTTAAGCTAGAAATAAACATACCCAAAGATATTCCTGCCATTGCTACTAGCAAAAATCCTAAGGCACATACTAAAGTTTGTGATAAACTTGGTGCTTTAAAAAAACATAAAATAACATAATATAGTAGAGAAAAAAGTAAAGTAATTACAATTAAAGTAACTGCTGCTAAAAATTTTCCCATTACAATTCCTGTAATACTTCTAGGAGAAGTTAATAATAATTGTTCTGTTCCATTTTTTCTTTCTTCTGCAAACATTCTCATAGTAATAATTGGAATAATTAATAATAAACCATATCTTGCTGTATTAAAGTATAAATTTCCCATGTCATATGCGCCAACACTAATAGTTGTTAAATAGAAAAATAAACTAAACATAATTAAAAATAAACCAATTGCTATATATCCTATAGGAGATAAAAAATAGCTCTTTAATTCTTTTTTATAAACTGCCCACATTATTTTTCTCCTCCTTTATCTTTTTTATGATTTTTTTCCTTTTCTTGTTTTTGTTTCTCTTTTTCCTTCTTTTTTTCTTCCTTTTGCATTTCTTTTATTTTTTTCTGTTTTTCTTTTTCTTCTTTCTTTTCCTCTTTCTTTTCCTCTTGATTGATATCCTGCTCTGTTTCTACTTCTTTTTCTGCTTTTTGACTATCATCAATTAATTTAATAAACGCATCTTCTAAGGTTGCTTCACTCTTCTTTAATTCAAAAATAGTAATTTCTTCTTTTGGCAAAATCTCAAATAATTTTTTTCTTAAATCAAATTCATTAGAAGAAGTAATAGCATATTGTTTTGTACCATCTTGATTGTCTTTTAACAATTTTATTTCTTCAATTTCTCTTACTTTCTCTTGCAAATGTTTCATGTTTTCTTTTTTATCTTCTACTGTCACAAGAATCGTATTTTTTTCTTTTGTCTTCTTTTCTAAGTTTTCAGGAGTATCAATTGCTACAATTTTTCCATGATTGATAATAATAACTCTTTCGCAAATTTGACTTACTTCTGACAAAATATGACTACTTAAAATAACAGTATGTTTTTTTCCTAATTCTTTAATTAAACTTCTTATTTCCGTAATCTGTTTTGGGTCTAGTCCTACAGTTGGTTCATCTAAAATAATAACATCTGGGTTACCAACTAAAGCTCCTGCTAAGCTTACTCTTTGCTTATATCCTCTAGACAAATTGCGGATTAGCTTATTTTGTACTTCTTCTAATCCTGTTTCTTTTATTACTTTTTCTACAATACCTTTTCTCTCTTTGGCCTTTACCATTTTTAATTCTGCCATATAGTTTATAAACTCTTTTGCTGTTAAATCCATATATAATGGTGTACCTTCTGGCATATAACCAATCTGTTTTTTGGCTTTTTTAGCCTTTTTTGAAATATCATATCCATTGATGATAATTTGACCTTCTGTTGGTTCTATAAAACCGGTAAGCATATTCATAGTAGTACTTTTTCCGGCTCCGTTAGGTCCTAAAAATCCAACAACTTCACCATCTTTTACTTCAAAACTAATATTATCAACGGCTGTGACATTTGGATACCTTTTTGTGACATGTTTTACTTCTATCACTTTAAATTCCTCCTCTTTCTTATTTCCGTATAGTTTTACTTAGGTATCTTATCACTAACTTTTTTTTCATGCAATGATTTTTTTAATATTTCACATAGAATTTACATTTTAGAATATACATGAATTATGATGAAAAAGAAAAGAGCTGATTTTTTCCATGTTTTCCCTATATCCGTTTTTAATTTCTTTTGCCATGATTTTTATGAGTGAACTTCGGTGATAAAACACAACTTTTAGTATTATCTTTTTCTTCTAAGACTAGAGTATATAAAATATTGTTAGGTGTAGCAATAGGATCCTTTTTTAGCCATGGAATTGCTATTCTATTTGGTAGTAGCATTACTTTATTTGATAACCCTACCATACATTCTGTGCTAAAATGGATTACTTATCTTTCTTTTATTTTAATGGGAATTATTTCTTTTCTTCCTAAAAAAGAAACTTTACATATGGAAAATAATAAAAAAGAAGGCATATTATTTAAAATATCTCATCTTAAATTAAATTATTGTTTTATTATTGCACTTTGTATTGCCATTGGAGAAGTAGGAGATAAAACCTTTTTAGCTTCTATGGGACTTGGTATACAATATCCAAATTACAAATTTCGCCTTATTTTAGGTGCTATTTCTGCTATGGTGGTTTGTGATTTTTTAGCTATTTTGTGTGGAAAGTTCTTAAAGAAGCATATTTCTGAAAAAGCAATGCAAAAATTTTCTGGTATTTTATTTTTGCTCTTTGGTATTTTAGGATTTTTAAGTTTATAAGAACTATTAATTAGGTAAGACTTTATTTTATAAGTATAATATCTAAAAATTTGTTACAATTCACAACTAATAATTGTTTTAAGGTAAATGATATATAAGTCTTTTTATTTGCGTCCCCCAACTGCATAAGAAAGTGTAATTGAAATTTTATTTATAAAATTTCAAACACTTTCTAATTTGTCGGTCCCCACCTTAAGACTTCAATAAAAAGATTATATATCATTTACCTTTTTTAACATATCGTCTGTGAATTGTAACAAATTTTTCTATATTTTAAATGAAAATGCTCTTTTAGTCTTGAAACTAGCATGTTTGAATGATATAATAGATAAAATTTCAAAAAGAAAGAGGAAAAAAATGACAAGTAAACAAAGAGCTTATTTAAGAAGTTTAGCAAATTCTATTGACCCAATTTTTCAAATTGGAAAAGCAGGTTTATCTGATAATTTAATAAAACAATTAGATGATGCATTAGAAGCTAGAGAATTAATAAAAATAAATGTTTTAGAAACTGCTCCTGATGAAGTAAAAGCCTTTGGAGAGCAAATTGCAGATGCAACTCATTCTACTTTTATCCAGGCCATAGGGAATAAAATAACAATTTATCGTGCTAATTCTAAAAAACCTAAAATAATATTACCTGATTAAAATAAAAAAGCTAAAAAAATTTATCATACATTTTTTAGCTTTTTTTGTTGTATTGTCTATTTTATATTTTCTCTTATGCGTAATTTCTAAATAATTTCTCTAATCCACAGTTCGTTTCCTTCTTTATCTTTTGTTCTTAAATTTGGAAAAGTTTTTTTCATGAAATCATTTGTAAAATATTCATTTTCTATTTTATTTTTCAATTGAATAAACCAATTTGCATCTTCTTCTATTGTTATTTCTTCATGATAGTAATTTTTTAGCGCTCTAGTTTCATAAGTGTGAATAGCCCAGATGGTTACTAGCACATCTATAACTAAAAATATAGAAACCCCTATCTCTAAAATTTTTCCTATTTTTTTAGGAATTTTACTTATTAACTTATCAATAAGTGGTTTTATTCCTTTCATTAAAAGAATAGCTAAGAAACCCCAAAATACAGAATAGATAGTACAAATTCTTCCATTAATATCTTTACCTGTATAAGTATAATCCCAAAAGCGAATTCCATAAAAAGCTTCTAGTACATAGCTCATAATATATTCACTAGCTGCTCCTATTAAAAATCCATAAATAAATAGCTTAAAATAATTTTTCTGGTCTACATGATTTAACAATAAAATTAAAACAACCGCTCCTACCCCATAAACTGGGCAAAAAGGTCCCCATATGAGTCCTTTTCGACTTTCTAATATTCCAGTGGTTGCATAACCATAAATCGTTTCTATAATCAGTCCTATAATGCTAAATATCACCAAATACCAAAATATTTGATGGATTGTTAACCTATTTTCCTTTTCCATATATTTTTCCTTTATCTTCATTTTTGTTATTATATCTTATTCTAATATATTTTTCCAGTCTTTTTGTTAATTTTTCCTTGACATTATCTTTAAATCGTGCTATGATAATATTTGTTCATGGGTCAGTAGCTCAGTTGGATAGAGCACAGGCCTTCTAAGCCTGGGGTCGGGGGTTCGAATCCCTCCTGGCTCACCAAAAGAAAAACCTTGATTTCAATGCTTATCAAGGTTTTTTATTTTTGCTTTTTATTTCGACAAAAGCCACAATAAAATAGCATACTTCTATTAAATAATCCATCGAAATGTGTCGAGTAATTTAAAAATTTAGCAAATTTTCTGTAAGCCATTGATTAAATTATTGTGTTTATGATATAGTATAAGAAATTATCTAATCACCTCTATAATGTGGGTGTAATAATCAGCAGTTGTTACTGCTGATTGTAAGGCAGTATATCTTTCGCAACTGTTGATAGACTGCACCCACAGGTTTGCAGTTTAATTTTTACTAGTAGGAGGTGAAGGAAAATTGGATACAGCAACTTTGGCAGTACAATTCCTTGGTATAGCTTTAATTTGCCTAATTGTTGGAATAGTTTTATGTTTTTTAGCCAGTCTTGGTTATAATACATATATGAAATTTCAAGATAGACATAAAAAAATTGAAGTTCATGCCGAGAACTCCAATTCTAATAAGTTAGATAATTGAGTTTGGTAAGGATCTATTCCTTACCTATTTTATGTTTTTAAACATAAAATTTTCTTGAAGATATAGATATATAAATTTTTCTTCTTTCATCTGTATTTTATCAGCAAAACTTCTTAAGTGTCAATAAGTTTTGATAAGATTTAATTATTTTGTAATATTTTTGTAATATAATTGTAACATTTTATATTGAAAATGTCAATTTGTTTAACTATTATATTTTATATTTAATGTCAATATGTATTTTTTATAAGATAGTGTCAATTGATAATAAAATCTTGCAATAAATTTATTATATAATATACATATATTATTGTATTGATGGAGGGAGATATTTTTGAAAGATCATAAAATCTTAAAACTAATTATTATTTCCATTATAATTCTAGTTAATATTGTGTGGATTTTTTCTAGCATTATTATGATATTTAGAGGAGATTATTTTTTAAATGTTAATTCATCTAATATTAATGAATTAGTTCATTTTCTTCCTGATTATCACTTTTCACAAAACTTAAAATCAATTCAGTATTCACAACGGGTTAGGAGATTGGAATTTATATTTTCACTATATAATAGGAAAAACAGATAAGATGATTTTTAGTGACGGAGAAAACCTTGATCTTCGTGATTACATTGTAGAAAATGGATATAGTGGTGAAACCCTTGGAATAATATATATTTGTATTGCTTTTACTTTAATTGTGTTTTGTGTTGCTTATCTTGTTTATGTTTTTATTATTCATAAGGATAAATTACCAAAGAATAACTATGACAAAATTTAGTAGTAACTATTTTATTTTTTACTTTTTCCTATCTATTTTAGGCACTTTCATAAATATCAATTGGAAAAAATTTGCTTTTTTAAAAGATTAGTGCTATAATATTATTTATACTCTATTTTATAGGAGGTAATTATACATGTCTAATAATCCTTGTGTTCGATGCATGAAAAGTCTGTTCTGTGCGAACAGACTGGACGAAGATTGTAAAACTGATATTCAGCGGGAACCGGAAGGAGCCTGTTTTAAGGTTCCTACGTGTAGAGAGTGTCTGCTGGGATGTAGTGGACACTGCAAGAATTCGAGATGCATGAACGAAGCAGATCGAATGAAGGCGTTTGAGAAGTGGGATGCCAAAACTTCGCCGAAACCGGCGTGCTTTAGCTCCCAGCACTCCAAACGTTAAGGCATGTAGCCCACAGCTAGAAATTCTAGCTGTGGGTTCTTTTTTAGTTCTATTTTGATTTTGAAAGCATATACTATTAATATGACTTATAAAGGAGGTTATCTTATATGGACAAGACAGAAAGTAAGGCTAAGAAACAAACAATTTTATGCCCTTTGCTTGGAAGTAATTTATGTCCAAAGCCACAAAAATGCAATGGTCTCAAACGGGAATGTACTTTATGGCAAATTCACAGTGGAAGATAAAACCTCACTAAAAGCGACTCTAAATTTAGAGCCGCTTCTATTTGTTTATTTATTTGATTCATACAAATCCCTTTATTTTTTTTGCTTTCTATGTTTTCTTGTTTTGTTCCTCATTTTTTTATTTACGCATTTTTCCAGAAAGTTTCATATCCACGATATGCTTCATATAAATCAAATTTACTAGTTACTTCGTATGGAGAATGCATAGAAAGAACCGGAACACCACAGTCAATTACATCCATTCCTTTATTTGCTAAAATATAAGCAATGGTTCCTCCTCCTCCTACATCTACTTTGCCAAGTTCAGATATTTGATAACAAATATTATTGGTTTCAAAAATATTTCTTACTTCTGCTACAAATTCTGCATTAGCATCTGATGCTCCAGATTTTCCTCTAGCACCAGTATATTTATTAATCCCTATTCCTCTTCCTAAAAAAGAAGCATTATTTTTTTCTGATACATTTGCATAAATTGGGTCTAAACCAGCATCTACGTCTGCAGATAACATTTTAGAGTGGCAATATACTTTTTCTAATAAGTTTGGTGTATTAATACCTTGTTTGTTAAGAATTTCTGACATAAAATAGTCAAACACATGAGATTCCATACCTGTATTTCCCATGCTTCCAATTTCTTCTTTATCAGAAATAATACAAATTGCTGTTTTTTCTGGATTTTCAATATTCATTAAAGCAGTTAAAGAAGTATAAACACAAATTTTATCATCTTGTCCATAACCTGCTACCATACTGTTATCTAATCCCATACTTCTGCATGGCATTGCTGGTACTAATTCAATTTCAGAACTTAGTAAATCATTTTCTGTTATTCCATATTTTTCATTTAAAATAGATAAAATATTCAATTTTACTTTTTCTGGAACATCTGCATCAAATGGGATACTTCCTACTAATAAATTTAAGTCTTCTCCATCTATTGCTTCTGCTAATTTTTTCTTCATTTGGTCCTGTGCTAAGTGTGGTAATAAGTCAGTAATTGTAAATATTGGATCTTGTGGATCTTCTCCTATATTAATGGTTATTTTTTCTCCATTCGTTTTTACAATCACACCATGAATACTTAGTGGAATTGTGGTCCATTGATATTTTTTAATTCCCCCATAATAATGAGTTTTTAAATAAGCAAATTCTCCATCTTCATAAAGTGGATTTGGTTTTAAATCTAATCTTGGAGAATCAGCATGTGCACCTATAATATTAACTCCATTTTCCATAGATTGTTTTCCAATTACTGCTAAATACATACTTTTTCCACGATTATTATAATATACTTTATCTCCTACTTTTAAATTTTGGCATGTTTCTATATTTTGGAATCCATGTTCTTCTGCTATTTTTTGAGAATTGCTAATAATTTCTCTTTCTGTTTTGGATTTATTCATATAGTCAATATATCCTCTAGCATACTCAAAAATTTGTTGCTTTTCTTCTTGTGTTTTTAACTTCCATCCATTTTCCTTTTTTTGAAATAATTTTTCTTTTAATTCTTCTGCTTGCTTTTTGTCCATTTTTTATCTTTCTCCTTTCGTTTTTCGTTATTATATCATAATATTTTAATTTTAGAATACCCATTTTTTTAAATTCTATATCATTTTGTTTTTAATTTACTATTATATACTTTTGTATAAATGGTATGTAGTTCTTTTTTATTGAAGTCTCAAGGTAGGGACCGACAAGTTACAAACTGTAAAACGAAGTTTTTACAGTTTGTTCGCAGTAGGGGGACGTAAATAAAAAAGAACTACATACCATTTACATATAAAACTGAACATAGAAATTGTAATAATTTTGCTATTCTCACATATATTTTTAGAAACTTTCTATTTACTTTTTTTAAAATTTGTAGTTTAATAGTATTAAATTAATTTAGAAGGGATGATAAAAATGGAAGAAAATCAAAATGATGTACAAAATTCAGAAACTGAAAATGTGAATAACTCTCAACAAGGAACTACTCTTAATACAGAAAATACACAAAGTACAGAGAACACTCAAAATGCTCAAAATTCTACCACTTCTGATAATGCTAACAACAATAATACTAATGGTTTTAATGTTAGCAGCGAAGATTTAAAAAGGGAATCCAAAGAGACAGTAAATGAAGTAAAAAATACTTTTAAAAATACAGATTTAAAAAAAGATTCACAAGCGGCAAAAGGCTTTTTTACAGCATTTTTTAAAAATCCACTTGGTACTTTAAAAAATGTTGCAACTGACTCCAAAAATAGCTTTTTAAAAATTGCTATTATTGTATTAGTAATTTGGTTAGTTGCCATCTTCCTTTTAGGTATGGTAAGTATGGCTAAAAGATATTTATTTGGAGCATTTGGAAGTTTTGAATATTTCTTTGACAATTTATTCTCTAACATGTTTGGCATTGTAAAAGATCTTATTGCACCTATCATTACAGTAGTAGTTCTTTCTGGTTTAGTATATGGATTTAAGAAACAGAAAAATAAATCTTTTTTAACTATTGCAAGTGCTATTGTAATTTCTAAAATTCCAGTAGTTATTGCTAGTATTGCTAGTTTATTAACTTTAATTAGCTCTAGTGTTTCTAAGTTAACAACTCCATTTTCAGGCTTCTGTAGTGTATTATCTACTGTACTTTTGTATTTTGCAATTAAAGATCTATCAGACGAATCTGAAAATAAGACATATTTTTGGAAATTTGCTTTAATTATAGGAATTTACTATATAATTGATTTTGTACTTTCTTTTTTAGGAATTTATCTTTAATTAATTTCTAAAAAGTTATTTATTATTTATTAAAATTTCTAAGCAGTTTGATGAATAAAAAATAGCATTTTACTTTTTTATTAAAAAGTAAGATGCTATTTTATTTTTATAAATATTTTTACTTTATTATTATTTTCTATTCTGTCGTTTGTACTAACATTCCATATACTAAAATAGGTTCATTATCTTGATAAATTTGTGAAAATTGAGAAATTGGTAATGGATTTTCTCCAAGTCCTGCTTCTACTGTATACCCTGGTTTGTTATAATTTTGAATAAACCAATCTTTATATCCTGCAAAACTTGAATTATAAGGAACTTCTGCTAAACGGTAGCCAGAAATTCGTGCAAATACTTCTCCAATTCTTCTACTATCTGGTGGATTATAATCTAAAAACTGCCAATAAATTTCTTCTCCTTGGGTATGGTAAGAAATAGTTAAATTAAAATTATGTTCTAATGTAAAATTATATAAAGCTAGTGCTTCTGGCTCAGTTAAAGGTCCCTCTCCCACAAAGTCTCTAGGAGCCGGCTTTGTAAAGCCTTGTGCATATTTAATTTCTTTTGCCCTATTCCACTCTGCTGGAAATTGTAAATTTAAATCTACACCATTAAAATTCGCTTTCCAACCATCAGGAAAAGGTACACTAGGGAATTGTCTGCCGATGAACAAATAATTTTGATAAACACTACTATTTTTATCTACATGACCGGTTACTAAATCTACACCATCAGGATTTACCATAGGAACAATATATAAAGATACCTTTTCAAATAAATATTGTGCATTTACCCAATAAATTGTTCCATTAAAAATATAAGCTTTGCAAAATTCTTCAATAAATTTCATTAAAAGAACAGAAGTAATCCATTCATTTGCATGAATTCCGCCATGATACAATACTTCCTTTGGTCCTTTTCCTATTCTTATGTAAGGAATTTCTTTTCCTAAAACACTATAGCCTATTCTTCCCATTTCTAAAAATGGATATGCCCTTTTTAATTCATTGATATTTTGCTTTAGCATTTCATAAGAATAGCTTTGGTTTGTTGGAACAATATGAATCATATCCTCTTCTTCTAATCTATATTCTTGCATAAAATCACCTTGCTATAATTTATGTAAAAGCTTATTTTTTAGTTCCTGCTTTCATTAAAATTATATCTTATGATAGTAGTATTTTTATTAATAGTAAAATAAGGATCTTTGTAACAATAGTTTTTTAAAATAGAATGGCACTTCTTGAAAAATTTATTTTGTTAGTATATAGTAATATTAAGATATAAAATAATATTTAATCACTTTATTGATGGTCAAAAATAAAACACAAAGGAGTTTTGAATTCATGAAGAAAAAGCAAAAAAGAAGTTTAGGAAAATTATTAGTTGGATTTGTTTTCCTTATTACTTTAATGATTCTAGGATATTCTAACCCTCATTTTCAAGATTCTATAAATGATATCTTTTTAGCAGAAGAACAAAACGCTACTGTACTTTCTTTTGCTTTATCTGATATTCCTGCTTATGAAGGCACTCCTTTCGTTTATATTAATGATAATAAACCTAATTTTGATCTTACTAATACTGATACTTCAAAAGGCTTTGAGAATTACTCAAAATTAGATTCTTTAGGAAGATGTAGAGTAGCTTATGCTAATATTTGTAAGGAAACTATGCCTTCTGAAGACGATGAACGTGGAGATATTAATTCTGTAAAACCTACTGGTTGGAATCAAGCAAAATATGATGGAGAATATTTATATAACAGATGCCATTTAATCGGCTACCAATTATCAAATGAAAATGCAAATGAACAAAATTTAATTACAGGAACCAAATATTTAAATATAGAAGGAATGTTACCTTTTGAAAATCAAATAGCCGAATATATTAAAAATAACTCAAATAATCATGTTTTATATCGAGTAACTCCTATTTTTACAGGAAATAATCTTTTAGCAAGTGGAGTACAAATGGAAGCATGGTCAGTAGAAGATAACGGACAGGGAGTTTGTTTTAATGTTTATTGCTATAATGTGCAACCAGGAATCGTAATTGATTATTCCACAGGAGAAAGCCATGAGGAAATATAAAAGCTTAGTTTTTAGAATAAAATTCATTAAAAGTTATAAAATTGCCAAGAGCTATTGTAAAATTTTGTAAAATCATATATAATCACTTTAGTTTTATTCTTACTACTATGTATCCATAGTAGATTTTCCAAACAATGTAATAAGTAATAAAATAAAGGAGTGATTGCATATTGAGTTTAGATTTAGTAAATGAGTTATTTCATAATTTGAAGGAGAATAAATTTGTGCAAAATTTTATTCAAGAATTATCCAATTATTTAAAAAATCATTTGGGAAATACTAATAATTCTAATATTCCTAAAAGTGATTTTGAATGGAATAATCTGCTTTCAGATGATTTAACATTGTACAATTCCAAAATTACGACAAAATTTAGAGATAAAATGTTATTAAATAGAAGAAAAATATTGGAAGAATATGCCTTAAGTACAAAAGAGAAAGGAGAGATGTTTTATATTTATAATAATAATGTAGACGATAGAAATTCCTATCTTTTAACAAATTGTAGCCCAGGCAAAAGTCATGAAATTATTACCAAAAAAATAGAACAATTACCAATTGGGAGTAGTTTAGGGAGTGTTTTAAGAAAACAAGGAGATAATTTTGTTTTAGATACTGAAACTACAAAAATGGTTGGGAAAGAAATTAATTCTATGATTAAACAACAAATAGAAGAACAAAAAAAATATTTTGATATTGTAAGAATTGACGGACATACCTATGAAGTAGGCGAAAAGTCTTCAGGAAGAATATGGTTATATGATCTGGATGGTACCATAGGTGGGAAAACAGAAGGAATTGAAGAAATAGATTTTCCAAAAGATTTGTATGAAACTGCAAAAGAAGGAGATTTATTTGTATACGAAAATGGTGAATATTATAGGAGGTGAAAAAAATGGAAGAAATGAAATTAGCTGAATTTACTGATTTTATGAAATTAGATATTCGTGTAGGAACTATTTTAGAAGCAAAAACTTTTGAGAAAGCAAAAAAACCTGCTTATCAATTGACACTAGATTTTGGGAAAGAAATTGGAGTAAAACATTCTTCTGCCCAAATTACCAATTGTTATGAACCAAAAGATTTAATTGGAAAACAAGTACTAGCAGTAGCTAATTTTCCACCAAAGCAAATTGCAAACTTTATATCAGAAGTACTTGTTTTAGGAACCTATTCGAAACAAGGAGTTGTTCTAATTACCCCTGACAAAACAGTAGAAAACGGAGATAAACTTGGGTAAATTATAAATGAAATAATTTAATTTTTATTTTGAAATAAAAAACTGGATAAAATAATTTTTATATTATTTTGAAAATAAAAGGTGGGAAAAGAATTGATACAATATTTACCTGTAATAATTTTAGTTTTACTAGCTATATTTGTAATTAGATATGTTAGTAGTAATAACGAAATAAGAGGAGTAAAAATATTACCATATTATTTAATGATTTGCATCATGCCAATTTATTATATTTTAGATCGAACCATTTTTATAAATATGTTTCCAAGTGCTCCAATATTAGAAGCTACACCTACTTTTGCAAGCTTTAGTTCTAATAATTTAAGAGCAATAGTATATACTGTAATAACTATACTCATTTTTATCTTAGGAATCATTTTTTCTAGGAAATTGTCAAAAAAGAAGGACAAAATTATATATGTTTTATCTATATTTTTATTCAATGTAGTACTAGCTTTTTGTATATTACAATTTTCAATGACTGCATATAATTTATAGTCCGCATAATATAGTGATGTAAAAAATACAAGTAAAAAGCTGTCCTAAAATTAGATTAAAATTATTTTTAAAAGTATTAGAATTGTCTTTTGAGATTTTTAAGCCTTGCGTGGGCGACCATTGTGACAGCTGTTCGAGGCATTTATGCCGAGTTACAGATGTCCAAAAGGGGAAAGGTTTTAAAAATCGATAAAGACAATTCTAATACTTTTATAAAATAGTTTTAGGGCAGCTTCTTATTTATTAAAAATAAATTTGGTAATATCAAAAACATAAAATAATTGCTCTTTTTATTACTCTTTTCCTTATTTTACCTTAATTACTTTAATACTGCTAAAACTACTATATACTCTTTTTCCATCTACTACTTTATATGCTCTTACTTTAATATAATAATTTCTCTTTCTAGTTAATTTAGAAATTGTTCTCTTGGAACTAGTAGTTCTAATGGTTTTATATTTTCCATTACGAGAGGTAGAATAAAAAATTTCATATCCACTAGCGCCTGTTGATTTTGCTGTTACAGAAATACTTCCTGTTCCCGCTTTAATGCTTACACTTGGTGCCTTTGGAATAATGGTAAAATATTTTGTAATAGTTCCTGTGTAATTACCTCTTCCACTTATTTTCACATAACCTTTTCCTGTATTTTTATTACTTCCATAACTAATACTATAGTGAGTTCCATTTTTTAAAACGTTTTTTCCATCTTTTACTGTTACAGAAGGTTTAATTTGTTTTCCTGTATAAGTTTTATTACTAATTCCGCTAATACTTAAATTTTTTATATTTTTAGAAGTGACTGTAACTTTAGCACTTCCTTCTATCGTTACATAGTCTGCATGAGTTACTTTGTAATATACAGTTGTAGAACCTACACTTGTTCTTGTTGGCTTTGTTTTACCCCAACTTCCATTTTTGCTAGTGCGATAGTAAACAGTACTTCCCGTTGGAACATTACTTAAGCTAATAGTATGTGATTTTCCATTGTATATTGTATTTACATTAGAAGTACGAATAGAAAAATTCTTTTTTATTTTTTCCCATTGAGCATATAAAATAATAGTTTCTCCATTTTTGTAAGTTAAGTTTTTAATTGTAGCTTTATTAATATATTTTACATTTCCATTGTTAGATAAAGCCCAACCTTTAAATCGATACCCATCTCTTTTAAAATTATTTTCTGGCAAAGTGTAAGATTGGTTATAGTTTAAAGTAATCGAATTCATATTTTGTTTTGCTTGGTTTCCGTTAAAAACTATTGTATAAGTATTTACTTTCCATTTAGCAATTAGTTGAACAGGTTGTGTTATTTTTTGACTAAAGTTATATGGTTGATTTGTTTTACTATCATACCATCCTAAAAAAGTATAACCTGTTTTAGTTGGATTAGATGGCTTTTTCACATTTTCCCCATGTTTTACTGTACTTTTTTGTGTACTTCCATCTACTTGAAAAGAAACAGAATAACTTTTTTGTTCCCAGATAGCATATAATTTCACAGTTTTTCCATCTTCTGCTGTTAGGTTAGAAATAGAAGCTTTGTTAACATATTGTACTACTTGGCTTCCTTGCTTAGTAGTCCAACCTTTAAAAGTATATCCTTCTCTTGTAAACTGGTTTGCTAGTAGTTGATAGCTTTTTCCATAGGCCAAAGAATTCATTTTTTCCATTGTCCCTTCCCCATTTTGAGCTACAAATTCTATTGTATATTGAATTGGTTTCCATACTGCATATAAAGTAACTTTTCCTTTTGATGGATATGTAGTAATAAAAATTTCTTGTTGATCTTGATAAGTTGCTTGATTTGCATTTTGCACGAATGACCAACCTGCAAATAGGTAACCAGTTCGTGTAAAATCATTTTGTGCTAGTATTACAGAATTTCCAAATGTGACTTCTTTGGAAGGCATATTTCCTTTTCCACCATTTGCATGATAAATAATTTGATATGGTTTTGCTGTTACTTTAGATACTAAAACTTGCCCTTTCATAGAAATTTTTTCATTCTGTTTTATTAAGTTTTCTCCCTCATACCAATTAATTGCATAACCTTCTTTTACTTGTTGTGCATAGTATTCCACTGTTACATCATTTCTAATACTGTTTGGTAAAGATAATTTCGATAATTGATTATCCTCCACTCTTAATGTTAGCAAATTTGTATTTTGGCTAACATCCAATTCTGTTAGCTGATTAGAAGATACATTTAAATATTCTAATTGCAAATTATAATTCGTATTTATTTGCTTTAGTCCAGTATTGGCTAAATTTAGGGCAACAAGCTGTGTTAAATTGCTAATATCTACAGAATTAAGAGGTACATCTTCTGCATATATTATTTTTAAATTGGCATAATTAGAAATTTCAAAATTTGCTAATTTTGTATTAAAATTCATGTAGACATTAACAATATCTTTTGGTAACTGCAATGAAGTTAAATAAGGATTATTGGAAATTTCCAAAGTAGTTAACTTCACATTTTCTCTTAAATCTAGTTCTACCAAATTATTAAATTCTAGATTTAAAAATGTTAAATTAGTAAAATATTCTATGCCCTTTAAGTTACGAATTCCTTGCATAGATAAATTAAGAGATGTTATTTTGCTAACTTCTTCTGGTGTTAATAAATTATCTTTTGTATAGGTAGGATAAATTTCTTTTAATGCATTTACAAAATTGTTATCTGGAAAGGTAGTTTCATTTATGGGACTTTCAGTACTTGCAGATGCGTTAAGTCCAAAGATGGCTTGTATCAAAAAGAATAATACTACTATTCCTAATAGGGATAAAATGAGCTTGCCTTTTCTTATCATAAAAAATCCTCCTTTGTAGATTTACTATATTTATGTCAACATATGACAAAACAGCAAATCAAGTTAAGTTTATGCCCTATATTAATAGTAAATTTAACCAGTTATTCTTTTAATTTATTCACTTATGTATAAATGTATAAAAATAAAGCTTTACATGGATATACCCCCTTATTTACAAAATACCCCATTAGGTATATAATATAGAAGGTGATGAAAATTGGAAAAGGACAAATGTTGTAACAAAAAAACTCACAGAGGAGAAGAAGAAAAGAGAATTATTAATAATAGAATAGGCAGAATAGAAGGTCAGCTAAAAGGTATTAAAAAAATGATTCAAGAAGATGCTTATTGTAATGATGTTCTTATTCAACTATCTGCTATTGAAAACTCTGTAAAAAGTTTATCTAATCATGTATTAGAAGAACACTTGTATAGTTGTGTAACAAGAGATTTAGAAGATGGAAAATTAGATACTATTGATGAATTAATAAATTTATTCAAAAGATTTAATAAGTAAAAAAATTAATATTATGTAAAAAAGAAAGGAAGGAATTTTTATGAAAGAAACAATTTTAAAAGTAAAAGGAATGGTATGTAATGGATGCGAAAACAGAATTAAAAATGCCTTAGAAAACATGGAAGGAATTGAAAAGGTAGTTGCTGACCATACTAGTGGAATCGTAACTGTTACTGCAAATAATGATGTATCAGAAGATAAAATGAAAGAAAAAATTGAAGACATTGGTTTTGAAGTTGTAAAGGAAGATTAAATTATGAAAAAAATAACTTTATCGATTGATGGAATGACCTGTAGTGCTTGTTCTAATGGCTTAGAAAAATATTTAAATAAACAAAAACGGAATTTCAAATGCTGTAGTAAATTTAGTTATGGCAAATGCTACTGTAGAATATGATGAAAAGATTTTAAATCAAGCTAAAATAGAAGAGTTTGTAAAAGAAGCAGGATTTAAAAGCTTAGGAGAATTTAAAGAAATAAAGTTTGATAAACAAACTAAAAAAGAGAAAGTAAAATTTATTATTTTTACCATATTAGCGATATTACTAATGTACATTTCAATGGGACACATGATAAATTTGCCAACAATTCCATTTTTAGACCCTCATACGAATCCTACAAACTACATGATTGCTCTACTTTTATTAACCATTTGCTTTGTTGTTTATGGATTTGATATCTTAAAAAATGGATATAAAAATTTAATTCATAAAACTCCTAATATGGATACATTAGTAGGAATAGGTGTTATAGCAAGCTTATTATATAGTTTCTATAATATGTACATGGTATTTATGGGACACCATGAGTTAGTTATGAATTTATATTTTGAATCAGCTGCAATTGTTATTTATTTTATAAAATTAGGCAGATATATAGATGGAATTAGCAAAGACAAAACCAAAGAAGCAATCCAAAAATTAGTTAAAATTACGCCAAATACAGCAACTTTAAAAGTAGACGGAAAAGAAAAAATAGTAACACTTGATGAAATTCATAAAGGAGATATTGTAATTTCTAAAGCAGGAGAAAAAGTAGCAGTAGATGGAGAAATAATATTTGGGAAAGCACATTTAGATGAATCTTTTATTACAGGAGAAAGCAAACCTGTTGCCAAAGAAATTGGTAATAAAGTAATTGCCGGAAGTATGAATTATGATGGATATATTGAATATAAAGCTGAAAAAATAGGAAAAGAATCTACCGTATCTGAAATTGTAAGATTAGTGGTAGAAGCAAGCAACACAAAAGCACCAATTGCTAAGATTGCTGATAAAGTGGCTAGTTATTTTGTTCCCATTGTTATCATTATTGCAATAATTACTTTTGTAGCTTATCTTGTAATAGGACAGAGTTTTGAGTCTGCTATTTCTACTTTTGTTACGATATTAGTAGTAGCTTGTCCTTGTAGTTTAGGTTTAGCAACACCTTTAGCCATTGTTGTAAGTGAAGGATTATGTGCAAGCAATGGAATTTTAGTAAAGAAAAGCGAAATATTAGAAAATGCCTCAAAAGTAAATACAGTTATTTTTGATAAAACAGGTACCTTGACTTATGGGAAATTAAAAATAGCAAAAGTAATTAACTATTCTTCTCTAGAAGAAAAAAAATTATTGCAATTAGTGGGAAGTATAGAAAGTAGGTCAACACATCCAATTGGAAAAGCCTTTACAGATTATTTGGAAGAAAATAAAATAGGAGTTTTAGATGTTCATGACTTTGAAAATGTAGCAGGTTTGGGAGTTAGCGGTAAAATAGATAATGAAGAAATATTACTTGGAAATTCTAAAATGCTGGATAAATATGATATTCCAAATAAATATTTAGAGGATGAAAAGAAATTAGCTGAAAAAGGAAATAGCATTATATATGCTGTAAGAAACAAAGAAATCATTGCCCTTATTGGAGTAAATGATATTGTAAGAGAAGAAGCCAAAGAAGTAATTCATAATCTGGAAAAACAAAAAATAGACACTATTATGCTAACTCGGTGATAACAACGAAACAGCACAGAAAATTGCAAATGAACTAGGAATTACAAAAGTAATTTCTAATGTATTGCCTTCAGAAAAAGCCAATACAATAAAAGAATTGAAAAAAGAAGGTAAATTTATAATGATGTGCGGAGATGGAATAAATGATAGCCCTGCTCTAGCAAGTTCAGATATTGGAGTTAGTGTAAATAGTGGAACAGATATTGCTATGGATTCTTCCGATGTTATATTAACGAATAATGATTTAGGAAGCATTGTAAAACTAATTGATATTAGCAAAAAAACAATTAGAAATATTAAACAAAATTTATTTTGGGCATTTTTCTACAATTGTCTAATGATACCAATTGCTATAGGAATATTAAAACCTATTGGAATTTCTATCAACCCTATGATTGCAAGTTTAGCTATGGTATTAAGTAGTGTTACTGTAATATTAAATACTTTAAGATTAAAAAAATAGTTTCATTAAATATATGGATATATAAAAATTTGAAACAATAAAATAAGCACACATACCTTTTAAAGGAAAAACTGTGAAAAATAAATTTCACAGTTTTTTATAATGCCAAACGAATCAGAGAGAATGCCTTAAATTTGACATTCTCTCTGATTTGTTACCACCGAAGAGATTTCTGATATTCTTCTTCGCGTTCTTCTGGCGACTTAGCTAGCCACCAGCCCTGGTAGCTTTCTTTTACAACCCTTAAAAGTTGTTCTGAATGAGACTGCAGAAAAGCCATCCAGTCTCCATACGATTTAATATCAATACACCACCAGAAATTACTGCGGCGTCTATCGTATGATGTGTCTCCCTTTTTGGCTTTGGGTACTTTTTCCAGTTCCGAATACTCTTTGAGATGATAAGGTTTCTCGATATATTGGCAAATAGACTGTATCACTTCTGTTGAGCAACTCTTCTTGCAAAATACCAGCAGTTCGTCGTTTTCAGGAGTATAAATTCCTGTATGAAAAACTTCATACTCAGAAAAATGATACATTAAACGCCGATATGCTTTTTCAATTGCACCAAACTGGAATTCTGAGGAGCCCATGTAGTGAAGAGTTACAATTCCACCTGGACCTGTAAGATTTTTACCTGTTTCTTCTTTAAAAGTTCCTCGCTGAATAAGCCAAAACCTTGCCATATAAGACACTCCTTTCAAAAGTTTGATAGCATCATTATATCACACTTTTATGTTAATTTCAATATGTCTAAATGCTACCAAATAGATATAAGACCTCTTTATTTCTTTAGTCTTGTTCTATTTCTATAATTTTATTTATTGCAAACAAAAAAAATCAACCATTTTACTGATTGATTGTTGTATCTATCTGTTCTATTAGTTCGAACAAATTTATTATTGGTGCAGCTGGAGGGATTCGAACCCCCGACCTTCCGGTTCGTAGCCGAACGCTCTATCCAGCTAAGCTACAGCTGCAACTTTAATTAGGATAAAATATAAATTTGCAATTTGTTATTTTACTTTAACATCTTGCATAACATATATATTATAGCTAAAAATTTAAAAATATTCAATAGAAAATGCAAAAAAATCTTGCAAAATAAAAAAAAGTATGTTATAGTATATAAGTAGCACAAATTAATCGAGGCGTAGCGCAGTTGGTAGCGCGCGTGGTTTGGGACCATGAGGTCGCAGGTTCGATCCCTGTCGCCTCGACCAGAGAATATCAGAGTATTAAGTGTTTAGACGATTTCTTGATACTCTATTTTTTATTATTTATCACTTTTTTATCATTTTAGTTTTATTAAAATTTTTATACATTTAACAAATTCTCTTATGTATTTACAGATTCACACGTTGATATCTTCTGCAATCTACCTTTCCTTTTAAATAAGTAACTAATTTTTCTCCACTAATTAAGTCTTCTTTTTGCTTTTTATTAAGTGTTTTTAAGTGATATTCTAGTTTGCAAGCTAATGACTTATCTTTGCTTTTCCATACTGCTTCTAATTGAATAGCATTATGTGATTTGGTATATTTAGCTCCATTTTTGGTTTTGAGCAAGTGTTCTTTTATTCGATTTTCTAAATGATTAGTCATGCCTGTATAGATAGAGTTATCAGAGCATCTTAACATATAGGTATAATACATATCTTTCTTCACCTTTAGTGGTATTGTAACATAAGATGGTATCTGATTCAATATTAAAAATAACAAAAATAGAGGATGCTTACGCATCCCCTACACCTTGTTCAATAGTATGAATTTGGTCATCTATTTGCGAGATAAGGTCTTCGCAAAATTCTCCTACAGTGGAGGTATCCCGAATAATGAACTCAAAATCTGCCAAATACGGATTGTTTATCCAATACGTACTAGGAGATTCAATGGAAAAAATGATATCATCTAATTCGTCCTGCAATATAGAGGTTTCAATGTTATCATTTGAAGAAAGATATTCTATCTCTAGAATTCTTCCCCGTAGTTCACTTAATGTCTTCACAGCTGTATCTTTATGTGCTGTATCAAGCGCTTCTGTAACTTGAGATTCTAAATTATCTGGTCCCATGAAAGATATGCAACATACCACAACAACTATCATTATTGCTATTACAATCAACCCACCGATAATGTCCTTGATGACATTGTTTTTCATTTGAGGATCCTCCCATATAAGATATAAAATTATGTTAGAGCAAGGCTCTATTGTAACAATTATATCACATTATGTTGATTTTGTAAAATTTAGTATTTTACTTTTTTCTGTCTTTCTTTCTATTTCCATTTAATTTTTCACTTGATGTTGCTTTCTATTACTCTATTTCTACTGTTTCCAAGTCTTTAATACTTGGATCATAAATAGACTTACCTGTATAAGTAAATCGAGAGCCATGGCAAGGGCAATCCCAAGTTTTTTCTAAATTGTTCCAATTTAGTTCACATCCTAAATGACTACATACAGGCTTTATAGCAAATAATTTTCCATTTTCATCTTGATATACACCTACTTTTTTTCCATCTACTTCTAATATTTTTCCTTGCCCTATTCTTAAGTTTTCTATGGTTTCTTTTGGAATTTTTATTTTCTCTATTACTAACCCATCTACTACTTCTTTTAACATATTTCCCATTTCTTGATAATTTTTAATTGGTTTTAATCTAGTAGAAGTAAATACTTCTTCATATGGATTTTCTTTACCTAAAATTTTATCTACTATAATATTGGCAGCTATGTTAGATGTTGTCATTCCCCATTTTTTATATCCTGTTCCTACATAAACATTTGGCATTAAATTAGAAAATTCTCCTATATAGGGAATTTTATCTAAGGAAATGCAATCTTCTGTGCACCATTTATATACCACATTACATTCTGGATCTATTTGTTTGGCAATGGCAATTAGTTTTTCATAACTTGATGATAAGTCTATGTCTTCTCCTGTTTTATGGTCCATACCACCAATTAGTAATAGTCGATTATTCCCGATTTTTGCAGTTCTAAAAGAAATAGTAGGCTTTTCGCTATTAATATACATACCTTGAAATAATTCTTTTTGTGTTTCTACTCCAATAACATAAGATAAAGATTGATACATTTTTAGAAAATAATAGCCTGGTGCATTAATAATAGGATAATGGCTTGCAATTACTACATATTTGGCATTTACTTTCTTTCCTTTTTCTACAAAAATGTCATAACCTTCTTTTCCCTGTTTTACATCTACTACTTTGGTATTTTCGTAAAAAGAAACTTGGTTTGTTTTTAGTATGCTATTTACTAATCCTTGTGCATATTTTACTGGATGAAATTGAGCTTGGTTTGAAAACTTGATAGCCCCTTTGGTAGCAATAGGTAAATCTAGGTTTTCTACAAATTCTGCTTTTCCCCCTATTTCTTTTACCGCTTCTACTTCTTTTTTTATTTTCGGAATTTCTTCACTTTTCTGGGTAAATACATAAGCATCTTGTTTTTCAAAATCACAATCAATTTGTTCTTCTTGAATAATTTTTTCTATATTAGAAATAGCCTGTTCATTAGCTTCATAATACTGTTTTGCTTTTTCTTTTCCTTCTGATTGTAGTAAATAGTCGTAGAATAAATCATGTTGACTAGTAATTTTTCCTGTGGTATTTCCACTAGTATGTTCACATAGTTTGGATTTTTCTAATAAAACTACACTTAAATTAGTTTTAGATAAGTAATAGGCTGTTGTTAATCCTGTAAGCCCTCCTCCTATAATACAAACATCAGCTCTTTTATCTCCTTCTAACTTTGGAAATTCCTTTCTATTTTCTAAAGTACTATCAATCCAAAATGACTTTTTATTTTCTTCCATTCTCTCCCTCTCCCATCTCTATTATTTCATTATTTAATTAGATTTATCTTTTTGCCACATTGATTGGATAAATATTTTGCGATTTTTGATGCAAAAAAATACTAATGAGAGTATTCCCTTCATTAGTATTTTTATACATTATTTATATTCTAAAATATCACCGTGGTTGACAGTCCAACACTTTACAAATGGCATCTAAAGTGGAAAATCGAATGGCTTTTCCTTTATTATTTTTTAGGATAGATAAATTTGCCATGGAAATTCCTATCTTTTCAGAAAGTTCTGAAGAAGACATTTTTCTTTTAGCCATCATAACATCTAAATTTACAATAATAGCCATCTTCCCCATCCTTTCTTTTTAAATTGTTAATTCATTTTCTTCTTTATATTCAACTGCTTTTTTTAAAAGTTCTGCTAAAATATAGCATCCAAGCCAAACTACCGCAAAAACTCCAATAATGACAATAGCAAAAACAGATGTTATAAAGAAAATTCCAACCATGTATTCTAACATAATAATAAAAGAACAAGTAGAAATTACTTTAAAATGTTTTACATTTTCCATGTTAAATGGATTATCTTCTTTTAAAGTATGAAAAATTTTGATAAATTGGTATATAATGACTAATGCCGGAATTCCCGATGCATACAAAATAGCTAAAGTTGGATAATATTCTATTTGTGGATGCATCCATTCAGCATATTTTTGTAAAAAGAATGGTAATCCTAAAACAATTATAATTCCTATTACTATTAAAATTTTTAAACAGATTTCAATAAATGAACCTAGACTTTTCTTCCCTGTTATTTTCATGTTTACTCCTATTCTTCTATTTTATAATTTTTAATATAATTCACTGTTCTCTAAATACGATCAGATAATGAACAAAGAAAAGATATCAGTTAGTATACTATTAGAATGTGAATCAGTGACATTATTGTAACTATTGTACTCTATGTTTTCAGGAATTTCAATATTTTCTAATAAGATTCTTGCTTTCCACCTAGAGTAATTCCACTCTAATAAATTATCTGGCTGTTGCTCTAACTGTGTTTTTAAATTAGTAAAATACCTTTCTAATTTTTGTTTTAAACTTAAATTTTCTATTTGGTTATATAATTTTATTACCTCTTCTAACCCATCTGTCTTTGTTTTCGTTAAGTACATAACGTCTATTTCGTTTTCTGGATTTTGTAAATAACGATTCACATTTTGTTTTGCAATCATTTCATTAATATTACTAAAATTCATAACTAAATACATAACAGTAACAATAACAAAATAAGTTTTCCATGGTGAAAATTTTTCGTAGCAGATGAAAACAAGAGTAGGTATCATTAAAATTGCTTCTGTAATTAATGCAAAATATACTAAAATTCTTAATAAAGTATATCCAAAAGCTTCTCCATATAAATTCATTCTTACAAAGGCAGAAATTAAAATAATAATAGTAGCAATAGCTAAAATAATATTCATTATTTTTCTATAATAAATCTGCATTTTGGTACTTTGTTTTTTGTTTTTCGTAGTAATAATAATCATAGCAAAATTGATAATAGATACTGCCATGAGTTGAAAGAAACCTTCTCTTGCAAAATCGGCATAACCAAATCCATTTGCTCCAAATTCTGTATTCCATAATTTTTGAATCTGAATACTGCAAAAAGCAAAATAAATAAGATTTAAAATGGTAAGTATTGTGTTAAAAATAGTACTTTCTACTTGTATTTCCTTATGCTTTTCTTCCCCTATTTTCCATGGATTTCTTTTTAGTAAATTTAAAATGCAGCAAATAAAATAAATTGTTACTACTACAATTATCAATAATCTAGCAAAAGCGGTAAAGCCAAAGTTATTGAAAAAAATATTTCTTAGCCATTGTATAAAATGGTCTCCTATTTCTATTATATTTCCTGCAAAAGTGTCATCTGCAGAACATAATAAAATAACTACTACTATTGCAATAGGAATGGAAATTCCTATACCTAAGATAATAGACTGAAACGACTTCAAATGTGGATCAGTTTCTTTCTTATTTTCCTTTTTGGGAAAACACATTCCTATGGTTTTACATGCCTTTCCAATATATTGAAATGGTTTAAAAATAAAAGTAAATACTCTTCTTATTAAAAATTCTAGCTCATACTTTTTATTCATAAGCCAAATTAGCATAACATGATATAATAAAAAGATAACGATTAAATTCATAATTTGAAAAAATCGATTTTGATAAATCATATAAGTAATAGCTAATAATAAAATGGGAAGTATTAGCCAATAGCCTTTTCTATTTTTTATTTTATGATATCTTTCTAATAGAAAAATCACAAAACACATAACAGGTAGTACAAATAAAAATACATTCAGTCCCAGTGTTTGCCCCCAAAATAAAATAGATGCTAAAATACTAAGTAATAAACTTCCAATTACAATAAGTTTCATTTTGAATTCCCTCTTTCTAAATACATAAGAATTATGCTAAATAGATTTTTTATGTTTCTATTTAGAATCATTTCTACTTATTTCTTTAGAATCTCGCGCGAGTTCCTTCTAAACTGTATATTATATTAGCATACTATTTTATGTTTGTCAATACTTTTTTATTGTTTTTCGATAAAACTTAAATTTTTGACATTGAGCCATTTTTATATAATTTGTCCATCTTTTATTTGTATAATTCTATCTGCTTGCTTTGCAATTTCTAAATTATGCGTAATCATTATAATGGTTTGATGATACTCTTTATTTATTTTTTTAAATAGTTGTATTATTTCTTCACTTGAATTAGAATCTAGATTTCCTGTAGGTTCGTCTGCTAAAATAATGGTTGGATTTATTATTAATGCTCTTCCTATAGCAACTTTTTGTTGTTGTCCTCCAGATATTTCATTAGGTAGATGTTTTTTTCTATTATCTATGTTTAAAAATTTAGTTATTTCATCTAATTTTTCTCTATTTACTTTTTTCTTGTCAAGTTCAATAGGTAATGTTATATTTTCTTCAACATTTAGTGTAGAAATTAAATTATAAAATTGATAAATAATTCCTATTTTTTGCCTTCTTAATATTGTTAAATCCTTTTTATTCATTTCATACATATTTTTACCGTAGAAATATACCTTTCCAGAAGTTGGTTTTTCTAATCCAGCAATCATGTGCAATATTGTAGATTTTCCACTTCCAGATGGACCTATTATTGCGACAAATTCACCTTCTTCTACTTCAAATGATACATTATTTACTGCTATAACCTCTGCTTCTCCCTTTCCATAAACTTTTTTTAAATTTTCTATTTTTAAAATTTTCATTCTTTTCTCCTACATTTATTTATCTTCTATAACTCTTGTTGAATATAGTGCTATACCTAAACATACTAACAAGATAATCCCTAAAAACATACAAATATCACCTATTGGTATTAAGATATTATCTAATGAAATAATATGTTCAATATGCTTTATAATTACATATATCATAGGTACTGATAAAATGATTGATATAATCAATGCTTTCATAAACATATATATACTTTCATATATCAAAATTTTATTTATATTTCCTTTAGTAGCCCCTAATCTATTTAATATAATAAATTCTTGTTTTCTTTCACTTAAACTTGCATTTAAAATATTAATTATACTTGTAATTCCTATTATTACTATTGCTAATATAATAACTTTTAATATTAGTTCTATTATATTAATATAGATGATTTTTTCTTGAGTTTCTAAAGTATAATATGTAGCACTTATTCTATCAATATCTTGGCTTCTATCTTTTTCAATAATTGCATCAATATAATTTGAGAATTCAATTATATTTCCACATTTAATTTTTATAAATGAATAATCCTGATCTTTTGAAATAAATTGTATGGAAGAATTGCTTTTATTTTTATTTTGTAAAGTATAATTATCAATATTTTCCTTTATGCTATTAAACTTGTCCATATTTACTATTAAACAAGGAGTCATATATTTATTTCTCATATCTTTATATCCATCTATTAACTCATCTGTTAAAACTATTTTACTATCTAAACTTTCATTGTCAATGATGTTATAGCTTTTAGGTATTTCTTCATCATCATAATTAGAATTCTCATTTGACTCTATTTCTATATCATCATTATGCTCTTCTATAATACTTAGTTTTAAATCATATCCTTGATTAAATACAGTATAATATTT